>CALZKW010000091.1 GCA_945788095.1 uncultured Prevotellaceae bacterium
TCGGTGTCGCCGGGCACCATGAAGAGGAGCAGCGAGTTGCGCTCGATGTGGCGCAGGAAGCGCAGACCCAGACCGCGGCCTTCGCTGGCTCCCTCGATGATGCCGGGGATGTCGGCCATGACGAAGCTCTGATTGTCGCGGTAGGAGACGATGCCCAGGGAGGGTTCCATGGTGGTGAAGGGATAGCCGGCTATCTTGGGACGGGCCGACGAGAGGGCGCTCAGGAGGGTGCTCTTGCCAGCATTGGGGAAGCCAACGAGACCGACATCAGCCAGGAGCTTGAGTTCCATGATCACGGTGCGCTCCTGCATGGGTTCGCCGGGTTGTGCGAAGCGTGGTGCCTGCTTGGTGGCGGTACGGAAGTTCCAGTTGCCCAGACCTCCGCGTCCACCCTTGAGGAGCATCACCTCCTGTCCGTCGTGGGTGACGTCGCAGAGGTATTCGCCGGTCTCGGCATCGTAGACCACGGTGCCGCATGGCACGTCGATATACATATCCTTGCCCTGTGCACCCGTGCTGCGGCTCTTGCCGCCGTTGCCGCCATGCGAAGCGAACACATGGCGCTGGTAGCGCAGATGGAGGAGCGTCCAATAGTTGTGGTTGCCGCGCAAGATGACGTGTCCACCACGTCCGCCGTCGCCGCCATCGGGACCTCCATTAGGCATATATTTGGCTCTGTGCATGTGCATGGAGCCTCGTCCGCCCTTACCGGAGCGGCACACTATCTTCACGTAGTCACAAAAATTGGATTCAGCCATTGGGGATTTATGATTTACAATTTTATGGATTTACGATTACCATTTTATGGATTTACAATTTTTGCATTTACCATTTTGGGTTGATGGCGAACTCATTGCGTAGTGTCCTCTGCAATGTGCCGTCCGAGTTACTGCCATCCAGGCAGCACCGTGGCAGTGGGCTTTCCTGAGGCGTTCTTAGGCAGGACGATGGATACTACATGGATGCCCGCCAGGCAGGACAGTCGCTGCCTATTTATGCTCAATGACACTATAGCACAATGTACAATCATGCAGCTTGGGGGCCACAAAATTGTACATTGTAAATTGCTAAATGGTAAATACGAATTACTTCAAGGTGTCGAGTAGCGCGAAGATCTCGCTGAGCATGAGGTCCTTGTCGCCCTTCCAGGTGAAGACGTTGCGCATGCCCTCCTTTTCGAACCACTCTGAGAGGGGTGCGGTCTGCGAGTGGTATACGGCGAAGCGCTTCTTGATGGTCTCCTCGTTGTCGTCGGCACGGCCCTGCTCGATGGCACGGTTGAGCAGACGGGCCATGAGGGTCTCCTCGTCTACTACGAGTTCTACCATGATGCCCATGTCGTGGCCACGCTCGGCGAGCATCACCTTGAGGGCCTCGGCCTGTGCGATGGTGCGGGGGAAACCGTCGAAGATAACACCCTTGCCAGCGGGGAGTTCGTCGTACGTCTTAGCCAGGATATTGATCATGAGCTCGTCGGGGATGAGCTGTCCGTTGTCGATGTATCCCTGGGCAATCTTACCCAGTTCGGTGCCGTTCTTGATCTCACCACGGAGCACGTCGCCGGTGCTGATGTGACCCATGCCGTAGCGGTTTACAATCTCGTCGCTGTAGGTGCCCTTGCCTGAGCCTGGTGCACCAAAGATAATGATGTTCTTCATTGTTGATATGATGTGTTTTGGTTGTTTTTACTGATTTACTCAACGACGGTGTAGATGTCGCGTGTATTGCGTCCGTAGCCGTCATAGTCGAGTCCGTAGCCGAGGATGAACTGGTTGGGTATCTCGAGTGCGCAGTAGCGTATGTCGAGCTTCACCTGCAGTTTCTGGGGCTTGAGCAGGAGGGTGCAGATGTCGATGCTCTTGGGGTTGTGACGCTTGAGGGTGTCGATCATGTGGGCCATGGTGAAACCCGTGTCTACGATGTCCTCTACGATGATGACGGGGCGGTCGGTGATGTCGACACCCAGTCCTATCATCTCGCGCACCACGCCTGTGGAGGATGTGCCCTCGTAGCTGGCCATCTTGACGAAGGAGATTTCGCAGGGGAGCGTGATCTCGCGCATGAGATCGGCAGCAAAGATAAACGAACCGTTGAGGATGGCCAGGAATACGGGCTCCTGACCCTCGTAGTCGCGGTTGATTTCGGCCGCCACGCGAGCCACCTGCTCAAGGATCTGAGCCTCGGGATAGCTCACGGTGAACTGCTTGTCGCGGACCTGGAGTATGGTGTTGTTGTGCATAATACCTTATATAATATTCAAAATTGAGGGCAAAGATACAATAATTTCTCGGATAATACAATATTTGAGCAAAACCTCTTACCCCCCTACGCTCTGTATCTGCTCGAGGATGGCCACGGCATCGCGCACGGTGTGGATGCCAGAGATGACGAGCATGTTGCTGCCGCGCTTCTCCTGGAGGGCGCAGCAATGCACGTTGGTGGTGACAAACTGGATGATCTTGTCGAAGGCCAGGCTGGCATAGAAGGCGCTCTCCTTGTTGGCAACGAAGAAGAGTTTCATCTGGCCGCCCTTGAGCACAATGCGCTCGGCTCCGAAGTACTTGCCAAGACGACGCAGACGGACCACGCGGATGAGTTCCTCACCCTCCTCGGGCACCGGACCGAAGCGATCGATCAGGCGCTGACGGAAGCGCTCCACCTCGGCATCACGCTCCAGAGAGTCGAGTTCGCGGTAGAGCAACATGCGTTCGCTACTGCCAGGAACGTATGTATCTGAGAAGAACATGGGTAGATTGCTCTCCAGGAGGCAGTCGCCCACAAACTCCTCGCCCGTGAGTTGCTGGCCCTCCTCCTGTTTTTCCTCGTAGAGATGGTTGAACTCATCGTTGCGCAACTCCTTGACGGCCTCGGAGAGTATCTTCTGGTAGGTTTCGTAGCCCAGGTCGGCAATGAAACCACTCTGCTCGGCTCCCAGCAGATTGCCGGCCCCACGTATGTCGAGGTCCTGCATGGCGATGTGGATGCCGCTGCCCAGACCCGAGAAGTTCTCGATGGCCTGCAGGCGTCGGCGTGCCTCGGGAGTGAGCATGTGGAGGGGCGGCGCGAGGAGGTAGCAGAATGCCTTCTTGTTACCACGGCCCACGCGTCCGCGCATCTGGTGGAGGTCGGAGAGGCCGAAGTTTTGTGCCCCATTGATGATGATAGTATTGGCATTGGGTATGTCCACACCGCTCTCGATGATAGTGGTACAGATGAGCACGTCGTAGTCGTAGTTGGCAAAGCCCAGGATGATCTCCTCGAGCTGTTCGCTGGGCATCTGGCCATGACCGATGCAGATACGTGCATCGGGGATGCGCTTGAGGATGGTGGCCTCGAGTTCGGGCAGCGAACTGATACGGTTGCTAATGATGAAGACTTGTCCGTTGCGGCTCATCTCAAAGTTGATGGCATCGCAAATAACCTCGGCCGAGAAGGTGTGGAGCTCGGTCTGTATGGGATAGCGGTTGGGCGGCGGCGTTTGGATGACGCTTAGGTCGCGGGCTCCCATGAGCGAGAACTGCAGGGTGCGGGGTATGGGGGTGGCCGTGAGCGTGAGGGTGTCGACATTGGTCTTCATCTGGCGCAGTTTCTCCTTGGTGGAGACGCCAAACTTCTGTTCCTCGTCGATGATGAGCAGACCGAGGTCCTTGAACTTGACCGACTTGCTCACCAGTTTGTGGGTGCCCACGAGGATGTCTATGCGCCCCGCCTCGAGGTCCTTGAGCACCTCGCGCGTCTGCTTCGTGGTGCGGGCACGACTGAGGTAGTCCACCCTGACGGGCATCTTTTTGAGGCGGCTCTGGAAGGTGCGGAAGTGCTGGTAGGCCAGCACCGTGGTGGGCACGAGCACAGCCACCTGCTTGCCATCGAGACAGGCCTTGAAGGCAGCTCGTATGGCCACCTCCGTCTTGCCGAAGCC
This sequence comes from uncultured Prevotellaceae bacterium, assembly GCA_945788095.1. Classification (GTDB taxonomy): domain Bacteria; phylum Bacteroidota; class Bacteroidia; order Bacteroidales; family Bacteroidaceae; genus Physcousia. The sequence continues at coordinate 3,920 of CALZKW010000091.1, forward strand.
CACATCGCCACACACGAGGCGGTCCATGGGCAAGGCCTTCTCCATGTCCGCCTTGACGTCGTTGGTGGCCTTGAGCTGGTCGGGCGTGTCCTCGTAGAGGAAGGATGCCTCGAGCTCGTGCTGCAGCGAGTGGTCGGGCGAGAAGGCAAAACCGCGCTCCTTGCGACGTCGGCTGTAGAGAAGGATGAGGTCGCGCGCAATGTCCTTGATGCGCTTCTTGGTCTTCTCCTTGAGGCGGTCCCAGGCCCCAGAGCCGAGGGTCGAGAGGCGTGGTTGCACACCATCCTTGCCACGGTATTTGCTCAGTTTGTGGAGGGCGTGGATGCTGACAAAGACGGTGTCGTTGTTGGCATACACCACCTTGATGACCTCCTGCAGGCGGTCGCCATTGGGGATGCGAGCCAGACCACCGAAGCGACCGATGCCGTGGTCGATGTGCACCACATAGTCGCCGAGTTCAAACTGCTGTATCTCCTTGAGCGTAAGGGCCACCTTGCCCGAGCGGGCACGGTCGGAGCGGAGGTTGTACTTGTGGAAGCGGTCGAACACCTGATGATCAGTGAAGAGGCACACCTGGAGATCGTCGTCCGAGAATCCCGCATGGAGTGTCTTGTCGACGGGGGTGAAGGTGATGCCATGCCCCTGATCGTCGAAGATGGCCTTGAGGCGGTCGTTCTGCTTCTGGCTGTCGGCCAATATATAGAGGTGATAGCCCCGGCGGATGAAGTCGAGGAAGGACTCGTTGACGAGATCAAAGTTCTTGTGGTAGATAGGTTGCGCCGCTGTGTGGAAAGATATATTTGTCCATTTTTCTCCCTTTACCTTAGCCACCGCATCGGCATGCGTTGGGCGCAGTATGAGGCGGCGGAAGTCGGCAAAACCGCGAGAGAATTCTTCGCCACGTACGAGCAGTTTGTCGCACAGCAACTGCTGGCAATCAGCATCCTCAGCGTCGCCCATCGTCTCGTGCTCCTCGATGAGTGCCTGCTCGGTGAATCCCGTGCGGTAAATCTCATCGATGGCATTACAGAGATCGGCGGCATCGCGGGTCACGATGAGGGTATCCGTGGGCAGGAAGGAGAGGATGCTGGAGGTTGAAGTATTTGTGACGGAAAACTCTGGTATCAGGCTAATCATCTGGTGCTTGTTCACACTCAACTGACTTTCTACTTCAAACGTGCGGATGGAGTCTACCTCATCGCCAAAGAAGTCGATGCGGTAGGGGTTCTCGCACGAGAAACTATAGACATCGAGCAGACTGCCTCGCACGGCAAACTGACCAGGCTCGTAGACATAGTCCGTGCGCTTGAACCCCAGCTCTATGAGTCGGCCCTCCACTTCGGGCATGCCGATGGTCTGACCCACCGACAGGGGCAGCGTGTTGGCCTCCATCGCCTCCTTGCGCACCACGAGTTCGGCCAGGGCATCGGGATAGGTCACCACATAGATGCCTTGTCCTAACTTTTCATTATCCACACTACCCTCCCCCGGGGCCCAGTTGGCCAGGCGGTCGAGCACCTCAGTGCGCAGTATCTCGCTGGCAGCATCGCGCTGGCCGAACTTGATGGCACGGCGAAACGAACTGGGGAAATAGAACACACGACGCTCGCCCAACATCTGCACCATATCATGGTAGAGATAGCCCGCCTCCTCGGCATCATCCATGACGAAGAGCAGGGGGCAATGGAGAGCAGGACGGCGGTACAAGAGCGCGGAAAAAGCCACAGCCGGAGCCGACCCATAGAGACCGTCCACACGGATGTGGCGGTGGCTGTCGTCCACAACGGCTCGCCCCAAACGCTTGACGGCCGGGTGAGACGCATATTTAGCAAGAAGTTCCTTTATAGTCATAAGTAGGTGCAAATTTAGACTTTTTCGAGCGAATATTTGTCAAGGTGTGGATAAAATCGTACCTTTGACGCCGAAATTATACCTAACTAACAATCCGATTATGAAAAAATTCTCACTGCTCATCACTACGCTCTTTGTGTCCGCGCTCACGAGTCTGGCACAGACTACGCAGTATCCCATCGACACCTACGACGAACCGCGCGTGGACGAAACCATACCCACGGGGGAATGGAAGGCCCTGCCCGAGGGTCTGCAGGCCACATGGGCCAGTCGTGACGAACTCTATCAGCTCCGTCATGTGCCCCAGGTGAAGCAGACCGATGCCACCACCGTATATGCCTGGCGAGGCGAGAGAGTCAACCTCGAAGCTGTCCTTTACAGCAAGGCCGACGAGGGCGAGATTAGCGTGCGCTTCGAGGGTGGCGACGCATCCGCATGGAGCACAGCACGCTATCTGCGCTATGTCATCACCGACGACTATAAGGCCTGTGGCAACCACAATTTCAACCTCATGCCTTGGCTCGTGCCCGACGTGGTGGACCAGGACAAGGCACTCGATATCAAGGCCATGGAGACCAGACCCGTGTGGTGCACCATCGAGGTGCCACGCACAGCCGAGGCGGGCGAGCACACCACAGCCCTCGAGGTGGTCAACAGCCAGGGCAAGGTGATCAAGACACTCGCGCTGACCATCCACGTGGACAGTCACACACTGCCCCTGGTCAAAGACCAGCAGTTCCATCTCGACCTCTGGCAGCAGCCCTATGCCGTGAGCCGCTACTATGGTGTGGAGCGATGGAGCGAGGCACACATCCAGGCCCTTCGCCCCTATCTCGAGGCCTTGGGTAAGGCCGGACAGAAGGTGGTGAGCACCATCATGTTCTATGAGCCATGGGGCAACCAGAGCCACGACAAATTCTCGCCCATGGTGCAGACCACCAAGAAGGCCGATGGCACCTGGGACTACGACTACAGCATCTTCGACCTCTACGTCAATCTCTGTGCCGAATACGGCATCACGGAGCAGATCAACTGCTACTCGATGGTGCCATGGGACATGACCTTCCGCTACTACGACGAGGCACAGGGCAAGGACGTTGACCTCAAGACCACCACCAGCAGCGCGGAGTATGCCGAGGTGTGGAACGCTTTCCTGGATGCGTTCAAGGTGCATCTGCAGGAGAAGGGCTGGTTTGAGAAGACCTGCATCGCCATGGACGAGCGCGGCGAACAGGCCATGCTCGATGCCTATGCCATAGCCAGCGCCAAGGGCTTCAAGATGGCCCTGGCCGGCAACTACCATGCATCGCTCAACGACAAGCTGCACGACCTCAGTCTGGCGCCCAGCCAGTTCAGCCTCTTCTCGGACGCCCAGATCAAGGCACGCAAGGAAAGCGGCAGCAAGACCACCTTCTATGTCAGCTGTGCCGACGTGGAGCCCAACATCTACTCCAACTCGCTGCCCGCCGAGGCAGCCTACCTGCCCATCTATGCCGCAGCAGCCGGTCTCGACGGTTTCCTCCACTGGTCGTGGATCAACTGGGACGAGCATCCGCTGACCGACTCGCGCTTCCGCCTCTTCGGCAGCGGCGACACCTACTTCTACTATCCCGGCAACCGCTCGAGCGTACGCTTCGAGCGCCTCGTGGAGGGTATACAGCAGTATGAGAAGATACAGATACTCCGCGAGGAACTCAAGGGAGACGGAGCCAAGACGGCCGTTCTCAACCAGTTGCTCGAGGACTGCAAGCAGTATTCCGTGGCCGGCACCGAGTGTGCCAAGAAGGTGGACCGCCTCGAGGCCTTCCTCAATGGACGCGAGGTGGAGATGCCCAAGCTCGAGGACATCACCACAGGCTACTACCGCATAGCCAGCAAGGCCACAGCACGCTATGAGCACCTCTACAACGATGCCGTGTGGGCACAGAACTCGTACCGCTACACCCTGCAGTCGAACTCGCAGGTGATGACCAACAACGGCGTGTGGCGTGTAGACGTAGACGACAAGACGCTGACGCTGAAGAATGGCGACGGACAACCCATGGTGGCCGGTAAGGGAGGCAACGGCGGTGTGATGGCCACCCTCGGCACCCTCCACGTCACCGCCACACACGATGCCGGAGGCTACCGCTACTACCAGTTTGAGGAGGCACCCAACTGTTCGAACAACGGATTCAAACTCGGCAATGTGCCCTACCTCACCACATGGACCGCAGGCGGAGCAGCCGACGACAACCTGTGGCGATTTGAGCGCGTGGACACCGAGGGCAAGCATATATATAATGTAGTGGTGGATGGCAATGCCAATGCCTATGTCACCCTCACCGACGGCACCATCAGTGAGCATGCCTTCGATGGCGGATTCTTCATCGCCGACCGCGCCATCAGCGTGGCCGACCTCGAGGGAGGCATCGTGGGCAATATCCTCAAGGGATGCACCATCACCCTGGATGGCAACACCATCACCATGAGCCGTATCGATGCCTTCGAGGAACCTGCACGCCAGACGCTCTTCTCCACCCTCGCCGGTGGCATGGACATACCTCCCTATCGCATCCCAGGCATCACCTGCGGCAAGGACGGACGCCTCGTGGCAGCCGCTGCTCGCCTCGTGTGCGGCACCGACCCTGGCTACGGGCAGGTGGACTGCGTGGTTAAGATAAGCGACGACAACGGACGGACCTGGAGCCCCCAGGAGATAGATGCAGCCGTGGGCAATGGCAAGACATCGGCCACGGTCAACTACTTCGAGTGTGCCTATGGCGACCCCGCTGTGGTGGCCGACCGTGAGTCGGACGAGGTGCTCATCATGGCCGTAGCGGGGTGTACCGTGTATGGCAATGGCAATACCAACCGACAGAACCCCAACCTCATTGCTGCCATCCACAGTCTGGATGGCGGACAGACTTGGCAGACTCCCGTGGACCAAACTGAGGACATCTACGGACTCTTCGACAGCGGCAACCCCATGGCCGCTGCTTTTGTTGGTGGTGGCAAGGTGTTCCAGAGCCGTCTGGTCAAGGTGGGCCAGTATTACCGCCTCTATGCAGCCCTGGCAGCACGCCCCAATGGCAACCGCGTCATCTACAGCGACGACTTCGGTCGCACATGGAAGGCACTGGGTGGCGCATCGGCCCTGCCCGTGCCCGGTGGAGACGAACCCAAGTGTGAGGAGTTGCCCGACGGTCGTGTCATCATCACCTCGCGCACAGGTGGAGGCCGACTGATGAATATCTACACCTATACCGACACCCCCTTGGGAGAGGGATCGTGGCAGACTGAGACCAAGGCTACATTCGCTGGCCTGAGCGCATCGCCCAGCAGCAATCCCACCAATGGTGAACTGCTCATCGTGCCCGTGAAGCGCAACGAGGACGGACACATGATGTACGTAGCCCTGCAGTCCGTGCCCACCGGTAGCGGACGCAACAATGTGGGCATCTTCTACAAGGAACTCGCAGACATTGCCGACATACGCGACATCAATGCCTTCACCACCTCGTGGGACGGATTCTACCAGGTGAGCAAGACGGCCAGCGCCTACTCATCGCTCGACCTCCAGGCCGACGACCGCATCGCCTTCTTCTATGAGGAGACGCTCACTAAGTGGGGCACCAAGGCCAACCCCGTGAGCACGAGTTTCCCCACCGGCAGCGGACAGCACAACTTCGACGGCTTTGAGAATATCTACCTGCCCATCCCCCTCGAACTCATCACCGGCGGGCGCTACACCGTGGCTCGCGACATCAACCGCGGGGCCTACCTGCAAAACTACTTCACGGCCCTCATCGACGATGCCGACCTCGACGACGTGAAGGCCGCAGAGCTGCGACAGATGGTGACCAACCTCGGTGCCGAACCCACCTACACACAGATTGACGCCATCTACGCCGAGCTGCAGGGAGGTCAGCCCAAGGACCCTTTTGACGGTCGCAATGTGACGCTCACCAATGTGCAGCAGAATGGCACCGAGTATACCCTCTACATCGACAACACCACGCTGAGCATCTCCACCCAGACGGCCGACGAACTGGGCGAGGCGGCCATCTTCCGCTGCGAGAAGCAGGCGAACGGCAAGTACACCCTCTACAACGAGGCCAAAGAGCGCTACATGATATGGCGTGCCGGCAACAACTACGGCTACAACAACAACCTGGGCACGATAGAGAACTACAACGCCACCTACTGCGACTGGTCGTTCAACTCGGCCCACTCCACCAAGGAGGACACCTACTACCTCGTGAGCAAGCGCAGCAACGGCACCACCGACGGCGCCCTCATCATCATGGCCACAGGCGTGTTTGACTCGTGGGGCAACTCCGTGGGATGGAGCTCCACTTACTCTAACCTCTTCCGCATCGACGTCAAGGAGATGGCGACAGCCATTGACGCCCCCATCGCCACCGATAGCCGTGTACGTAAGGTGAAGCAAGGCAACCGCATCGTCATCTTCCGCGACGGAGAACACTACAACATAGCTGGACAGCGCATCAAGTAGACATACACCACACCCATCCCCGCAGGCTGGTGCTCACACTCGAGCATCAGCCTGTGTTTTGTTAGCGAAACGGCATTTTCCCAATAACATAAGGTGGCCATAATTTGTCCGAATACAATGAAAACTTCCCCTTATCCTTTGCATGATACATTTTTCTTTGTACATTTGCTACCATAAGACCAATCACGAAGCCTAAGACACATGATAAAGAAACTCGAAAACAGAAAGTGGAAGGTGCTCGACAGTCAGCGCCTGCTCAACAAGGGCACATGGATGAATCTCAGACAGGAGCGCGTGCAACTGCCCTCGGGAGCCATCGTGCCCGAGTGGTTCATACTCGACTTCCCCGACTGGGTCAACGTCATTGCCATCACCAAGGACGGACACTTCGTCATGGAGGACCAATACCGCCATGCCATCGGCGAAACACACTACGAACTCGTGGCCGGTGTGGTCGATCCCGGTGAGTCGCCCCTCGAGGCCGCCAAGCGCGAACTGAGCGAGGAGACGGGCTACGGAGGCGGCCAGTGGGAGCAGTTTATGGTCCTGTCGCCCAACCCCACCAACCATACCAACCGTAGCTACACCTTCCTGGCCACGGGCGTGGAGAGACTCAGCGACCAGCACCTGGAGGAGAGCGAGGACATCAACGTGGACATCTTCACCCGCGAGGAGGTCGTGCAGCTGCTCCAGAACGGCGAATTCATACAGGCCCTCCATGCCGCACCGCTCTGGAAATACTTCGCCACACATCCCGAATAAGACATCCACCACGAAATTACATTCGCCAACCTGCCCTTCACCCCCCTGCCCCAGCAGGTCATCTACGTTGAGCCCCACCACCACGAGGGGCTCAATCGCTTTATGCACAGGGAGTACGAGTGGGAATGCGAATAGCCCATATCCCCGTACGCCAAGACCCATATTTCACTGCTACAAGACCCATATCCTGACAGCATCAAGACCCATATCCTGTCACGCTGAGACCCATGTATAAATCTCGGCAAAGGTAGTATGTCACGGTCAACAATAATACTATCCAGGGCGCGGACCATAGCCATTTAGGCAACAATATACAATTTGATTCTAAGCGACCCGTTACTTGGAAGGCAATACTGAGCGTAGCGATATTAACCCCGTACATACGGAGCGTAGCGGACGATGTGCGGGGTAAAGGGTGTCCTCACCACCTATGGTGACGTCCCTTTAACTTCCCTTTATTATTGGTGTCCGGGGGAAATTATAGGTCAATATATAACTCGCTGGTAATATGTTTCTTATAGCCAATGCCCCTGAAGGGGGCTCCT
>CALZKW010000092.1 GCA_945788095.1 uncultured Prevotellaceae bacterium
GCTACGTTCGGTCATGCTCAAGCAAGCTTGGCATGACACTCACTAACCGCCAAAGTTGTCGAAGCGGATCATGTCGTCCTCAACACCGAGAGAGTGGAGGAGGTCAAGCACAGTCTTGGCCATCATTGGAGGACCGCAGAGGTAGTACTCGCAATCCTCGGGTGCCTCGTGAGCCTTGAGGTAGGTGTCGCCCATCACAGGTGCTACGAAGCCAGCGGTATACTTGATGCCTGCTGCATCTGCCTTGGGATCGGGACGGTCGAGGGCCAGATGGAAGTGGAAGTTGGGGAAGTCCTTCTCAAGCTGCAGGAAGTCGTCGAGGAAGGGGATTTCCTCGAGAGCACGTGCACCATAGAAGTAGTGCATCTCGCGAGCACGATCCTCGGGAGCAATACCATTGCCCTTGAGCATGTGCATAATCTGTGCACGCAGGGGAGCCATACCGGCACCACCACCGACCCAGATCATCTCGCGACCAGTGCCGTACTCGGGACGGAACTCTCCGTAAGGACCACTCATGATCACCTTGTCGCCGGGCTTCAGGCTGAAGATGTAAGATGAAGCGATACCGGGGTTGACATCCATGAAGCCAGGACCCTGGTCTTTGGGCTTGAAGGGAGGAGTAGCGATACGCACGTTGAGGGTGATGATATCGCCCTCATCGGGATAGTTGGCCATAGAGTAAGCACGGATGGTATCCTGAGGATTGACGCACTTGAGATCGAAGAGGCCGAACTTCTCCCATGCAGGCAGATAGGTGTCGCCAATGAGAGACTTGTCGAAGTCCTTGTTGTAGTCGATGCAGTCGAATGCGGGAATCTTGATCTGTGCATACGAACCGGGCTCGAAGTCCATGTGCTCGCCGGGAGGCAGAGCCACCTTGTACTCCTTGATGAAGGTTGCCACGTTGCGGTTGCCGATAACGGTGCACTCCCACTCCTTAACGCCCATTACAGAGTCGTCTACCTTAACCTGCAGATCACCCTTGACCTTGCACTGGCAGCCGAGACGCCAGTTGTCCTTGATCTGCTTGCGGGTGAAGTGACCCTTCTCAGAGTCGAGGATTTCGCCTCCACCCTCAGGTACCTGGAGCTTGCACTGACCGCAAGAACCCTTACCACCACAGGCACTGGGGAGGAAGATGCCCTCAGCCGAGAGGGTTGAGAGGAGCGAACCGCCCTGACCTACAGAGATGGTGTCCTTGCCGTTGATGGTGATGTTGACATTGCCACTGGGTGACAAGAAATTCTTAGCTACGAGCAGGATGATAACCAACACGAGGATGATTACCAGGAATACGCCAATGCTCGCTAATATCAAATTCATATCCATTGTTTATTCCTCCTACTTTTTAGATGTTAAGACCACTGAAGCACATAAATGCCAACGCCATCAGACCTACGGTGATGAAGGTGATGCCAAGACCCTGGAGGGGCTTGGGTACGTCGGTGTAGGCCATCTTCTCACGGATGGCAGCGAGACCAACGATAGCGAGGAGCCATCCGATACCGCTACCGAGAGCGTAAGCGAGGCAGTCGCCCACGCCGCCGATGTACTGAGCATTGGTGGGCTCCATACCGATGCGCTGCTGCATGAAGAGCGATGCACCCATGATGGCGCAGTTTACAGCAATCAGGGGCAGAAAGATACCCAGTGAGGCATACAGCGAGGGGCTGAAGCGCTCGACAATCATCTCCACGAGCTGCACCATACCTGCGATGACAGCGATAAAGAGAATGAAGGCGAGGAAGCTAAGGTCAACACCCTCTACAATACAATCGGGACCGAGTACCTTGGTCTGGAGCAGATAGTCTACGGGTACGGTGACGAGCAACACGAAGGTTACAGCCACACCCAGACCAAGAGCGGTCTTTACATTCTTAGATACAGCCAAGTAAGAGCACATACCGAGGAAGAATGCGAAAATCATGTTGTCCACAAAGATAGAGCGGACAAACAAACTAATCATGTGTTCCATATTCTACTTATGCCTCCTTGTTTAATGAGCGGTGAGCCCAGATTACACAACCAACGATGATGAGTGACATGGCGGGCATGACCATCATACCGTTATTCATATAGCCCATATCGTAGAGAGCCTGGGGTACAATCTGGAAACCGAGCAGAGTGCCGAAGCCGAAGAGCTCGCGCACGAAACCTACTGCTACCAGTACCCATGCATAGCCAAGACCATTACCGATACCATCGAGGAATGAGGGCCAGGGAGCACTCTGCATAGCAAAGGCCTCGAGGCGACCCATCAGGATACAGTTAGTGATGATCAGACCTACGTATACGCTCAGCTGTACGCTCACGTCATAGACAAAAGCCTTGAGCAGCTGGCTCACGATGGTAACGAGAGCAGCCACAACAACGAGCTGAACGATGATACGGATACGATTGGGGATAGTATTGCGGAGGAGTGAGATGATCACATTGGCAAATGCAGTGATGACGGTCACACTCAATCCCATTACGATAGCTGGAGCCAACTGGCTGGTAACGGCCAGTGCAGAACAGATACCGAGCACCTGTACGGTGACGGGGTTGTTCAAGTTCAATGGTCCAGTGAGAGCTTCACGGTTCTCAGCCGAAAACAATTTACTCATAGTCTGTTCCTCCTTCTATTAGTTAGTTTCACCATTATTTACGCTATCTGCAGGCTCTGCTGCTACCTCAGCCTCAACGGCCATACCGGCAGCGGGAGCAGCCATGATGACATCGCGATAAACATTCAGGCCATCGGTGACCATATTAGCCACACCATTGCTGGTCAGAGTGGCACCAGTCACACCGTCCACCTCAAGGTCTTCGTTCTGCACAGCACCAGCCTTGACTACAGTCAGAGCGATGTTGCCCTCTGCATTCATGACACTCTTGCCCTGGAACTGCTGCTGGAACCCACGCTCGTTGATACGAGCACCGAGACCTGCAGTCTCGCTCTCGTGGCCGAAGTAAGCGCCATAGGCGTGGAGCTTATCCTCATCGAGTGAGATGTAGCCCCAAAGACCGCCCCAAAGACCACGACCCTTGACGGGGAACACATACTTTGTAGCGCCTTCTACAGAAGCCTGATAGTACTTATTGCCATTGCAATCGAGAGTGTCAACAATCACCTCGCTGTACTTTGCATCTACAGCCTCACCGCTGAGGCCCTCGATATTGAGAGAGGTGAGAATCTGATTCTTAGTATCACGCAGTACGTTAGCATCTTGGATTTCCTTGAGTGAAGAACTTACGAAAGCCAAAAGGAATGCCACGACTACTACCATTACGGCAGCGTACAGAATGGTGTATACGTTGCTGTTGGTGTCTATGCCCTTCTTGGCTGGAGCGGACTGAGCGCCAGCCTCAACCACCTCCTCTATATTGGAAGCGTCTGCCATACAGATAGGGCACTTGTCAGGCATTGAGTCTGCCTCGAATGTCTGACCACAAATATTACACTTAAATTTCTTTGCCATGAGTCTGTATTATTTAGCACGCTTTGCACGCTTGTTAATATTACGCTGAACTACACAGTAGTCGATGAGGGGTGCAAAGAGGTTCATCAGCAGGATGGCAAGCATCATACCCTCGGGATAACCGGGGTTGAGCACACGTACCAATACGGCTACCACACCGATGAGGAAACCATATACCCACTTACCGCACTCAGTACGAGCAGAGGTCACGGGGTCGGTGGCCATGAAGACTGCACCGAAGGCGAAACCACCCACTACGAGCTGATGCCACCACTCGAGAGGATTGCCGGCCACACCCTGCAGCAGATAACCCATGAGGGCACCTCCAGCAAAGACACTGACCATAATCTTCCAAGAGGCCACACCGGTCCAGAGGAGGAGGATGGCACCCAGGGCGATGGCGATGACGCTGGTCTCACCGATAGAACCGGGGATAAGACCATAGATGGCGGCCATGGGGTCAGCCATAGCAGTACCTACGGCAGCATCACCCAGAGGAGTGGCAGCGGTGAAGGTGTCGGGCACATTGTAGCCGAGGCCACAGATCTGCTCCTGAGCTACCCACACGCTGTCGTCGCCAGTCATCTTAGAGGGATAACTAAAAAATAGGAACGCGCGCGTGATGAGAGCAACGTTGAAGATGTTCATACCAGTACCTCCGAAAATCTCCTTAGCGAAGACTACGCTGAAGGCAACTGCAAGAGCCAACGCCCAGAGAGGAGTGTTGACAGGCACGATCATGGGGATGATGATACCAGATACGAGGAAACCCTCCTGGATCTCTTCGTTCTTCCACTGAGCCACAACGAACTCAATGCCAAGACCTACGATATAGCTTACCGCCAGCTTGGGCAGTACAGCCAAGAGGCCATAGAGGAACAGAGCGCAGATGTCAGAGGTGTCGCCACCAGCAGCCACAGCATTCTGGTAACCCACATTGTACATACCGAAGAGCAGAGCGGGGATGAGAGCAATCACTACGAAACTCATGATGCGCTTGCTATCGATAGCATCGTGGATGTTCACGCTACCAACACGTGAGGTGGTATTGGGTACGAAAGCGAATGTTTCGAAACCGTCTACCAGCGAGCGAAAGGCATGGAATTTGCCTCCCTCCTCTACGTGAGGACGTATGTTATCGAATAGTTTCTTTATTGGATTCATTTTTCAAATTGGTAGTTTAAAATTGAAAAATCTGTTTCTTTCCTTATGAGAATAGATTAGGCATTCTCCTTGCGGAGGATGTCGAGACCCTCGCGGACGATGCGCTGGAGTTCGAGCTTAGAGCTATCTACAAACTCTGCGATGGCGAAGTCCTCGGGAGCCACCTCATAGATACCCAGGGCCTCCTGACGGTCGATGTCGCCAGTGATGATAGCCTTGATAAGATAGCCAGCGTAGATGTCCATGGGGAATACCTTGTCGTACTCACCGCTCATGATCATGTGACGCTCACCTCCCTTGATACGGGCATCAAACTTAAACTCCTTCTTACCCATGAGCCAGCTGAAGTAGCTACGGCTGGTAGAGAAGGTGCCAAATCGGGGCATAATCCATCCGAGCATCTCGTCGGCGTTGTCACCCTCGGGGATAACGTTGACCTCAGTAGCGTGTGCACCGAGGAAACCATCCTTAGAGGTCTTGACACCGGTCATAACGTTGCCGCTGATGATGCGGAGATTCTCGCCCTCGTTGAGGTTACCCTCGAGGAGAGTGGTCAGCTGCTGACCTACGAGTACCTTAGCATAGCAAGGCTTCTTTACCTCGCTACCGGCGAGTGCGATGGTGCGGGTCAGGTCTACCTTGCCGGTCTTGAGCAGACGACCGATAAAGATAACCTCTTCGCCACTCAGGGTCCACACTACCTCACCCTTGTTGATGGGGCTGATGTGGTTAATCTGTACGCCTACGTTGCCAGCAGGAGCAGGACCGTCGTAGATGGTCACAGTGCAGTCCTTAGCATCGGTCAGAGCCTTGTTGGTCTGCTTCTTGCTAACACCGAGATGTACTGGAGCAAGCTTGCTCAGAGCAGTAATACCTGCCTGGAACTCAGCCTCCTCGCCCTTGAGAGCATACTCGAAGTTCTGACTAAGAGGCATGCTGTTGAATGCTGTGACGAAGATAGCCTTGGGCTTGTCCTCAGGATTAGCCACCACGTCATAGGGACGACTGCGGAAGAAAGCGAAAAGACCGCTCTCGAGCAGCAGGGCCTTGATATCGCCCTTAGTGTCGAAGCTACGAGCCTCCTGCTTGCCATCAGCCTTGACGCGTACACTCAGCAACTTGCGACGATCGCCACGCTCCACCAGCGACACAGTACCGCTGACAGGCGAAACAAACTTCACTTCAGGATGCAGCTTGTCTACATACAGAGCATCCCCGACCTTGACAGCATTACCCTCCTTGACTACCACCTTGGGCTTCACACCGCAGAAGTCATCTGGAATGAGAGCATACTCTCCAGGGCACTTCACGCTGATTGTCTCCTCTGATGGTTTTCCCTTCAGGTTAACGTCCAGGCCTTTACGCAATTTGATTACTTTTGCCATAAACTGGATATTGTTAATAGAAATTTGATGGTTTTTGTCTTCAAATTTTTCTGCCATATACCGACACACATAGTGTGTATCGCCATATTCGTTGCAAAATTACGAAAAAGATGTGAAAAAAAATAAGGAATACCGAAAAATAGTAATAATTTTGTGGTCAGAAGCGAATGGAGCAGCAAGCGTATCTCACCACGGAAGAGGTAGCGATACGGCCCCAAGCCCAGTAAACCAAACAAACAAGACTATTAGATTTGCTCAGTACATACGTAGAATTGTAGCCGACCTTCGACCGAAGGCCGGCAAAACTATTATTACGGAGAAAGAGGAGAGAAAAGAAACAGAAAGTGTCGGCAATTTTACCGACAGCGATGTGCTTGGTATCGCGTTTGATGATACCACAAACACAGAAAGCGGGGCCACAGGGTGTGACATTGCTCCCGATTCAGAGGCCAAAGCCGACAATTCCCACACCCCATCCCCAAAGAAACCGGCCAAACACTGGACAATACGCAGTCTGGCCAATGTCGTGAGAAGTATCACAGCTATTGTTGTATCCCTGTATCTCATCATCATTATGCTTATCAATATGCCATTCATGCAAACATGGATGGCAGGTGCCATTGCAAAAGTGCTGAGTGACAAACTGGGGACTCGCGTTGAGGTGGGGCGTGTGGACATCAGCCTCAACGGCCAACTCATGCTTGACCACCTCCGCGTGTGGGACCTCCAAGGAGAGAAAACCCTCGACGTGAGCCGCGTGGCAGCCAAACTGGACATAGAGGAACTCATTAAGACGAAGCGAATACGCATCTACCATGCTCACCTCATGGCTGCACATGCCAACATCTACCAGCAGAAAGAGGGCGAACCGCTCAACATCCAGTTTATTATTGATGCTTTTGCTTCAAAAGACACCACCTCAAGCACACCTATCGACCTGGCCATCCAGCGCCTTGTGGTGCGTCGCACAGAGGTGTCGTTTGACAAGCGTTGGAAGCCTGAAACATCAGGCAAACTAAATCCCGACCATCTTCACCTAACAAACCTAAATCTTACGGCGCGTTTGCACGCTCTGACTCCTGATTCTATCCATCTCAATGTGGATAGACTAACGGCTGCAGATTATAGCGGACTAACACTTAATGGACTTACCTTTGAATTATTGGCAAACAAATATTTATGCCAACTGAATAAATTCCTACTGACGCTTCCTAACAGCAAGGTGGAAATACCCAAACTAACTGCTAACTATCCAGAATTACCTAACAAGGGAAACATGCGTGAGTTCATTGACAACTCGCGATTCAAGATTGAAAGCGACATCAACCTTACTCCCTCTGATTTAGCGCCCATTCTGCCCGCGTTAGCTAACCTTACAGATTCCTATTATATTGGCTTGGAGGCAGAGGGTAATGCACGAGAGATTAAGGTGGATGACCTAAAGGTGGCTGATCAGTTGGGCATCCTTGCTCTGGAGGCCGACCTGCTTGCCACAAACATTATGGAGACAGGACGCAAACTGGAGGCAGACATACGCAATCTGCATGCCGACAAGGCTCTGCTCACTACTCTGCACCGTCTGTCTGACAAGATACCTGCCGAGATATCCGCTGTGACGACACTCTCCCCCATCGACCTCAAGGGAGCGCTCACAGCACAGCACAACCACTATACGGGCCGTATCGATGTAGCAACAGCCCTGGGCGAAGCTGCTATCACGGCTGACTATCAGCCCGACTACGTGGAAGCCCATGTGGCTACGCGAGACTTCAATATAGCCCCCCTACTCGAGCGAGAGGGGAAGGAATCGCCTGTGGGCCGCCTTGCTGCCGACCTTAAGGTGAGTGGCACTCCCTATCTCAAGGACGGCCTGCCCCATCTGAGCGTGGAGGGAGAGGTACAACACATCGACGTGAAGGGCTATGACTTGCAGCACATCACAATGGACTGTAGCGTCACTGGCAAGCGCTTCGAGGGTATGGTGGGCATCAACGACCCAGCCGTAAAGGCCCGCTATGAGGGTCTGGCGATGATGACAGGCGACCAATACAAAGTGGATGGACATATCGACGTAGATCACGCAGACATCGATGCACTTGGTCTGCTCAAGAAGCGCCTTGAACGCACCTTTGCGGCCCATGCAAAGGTGAATCTCACTGGTAGCCAACTCTCGGATATTCAAGGAGAGGCCAGCATCAAGGACTTCACCATGACGAGCCAGCACGGTACGTTGGCCGTGCACGACATCAACGTGAAGAGCTACACAGACCATGCAGGGCGCAGCATCGAGCTCGAGAGCCCCTATGCAGACGCCACCATCGATGGCAACATTGAGTATGCCACTCTCCTGCCCAGCCTCCAACGCATGGCTCATCTATATCTGCCCAGTTTCATTGAGGCCCCCAACCACCTCACGGGCGACAGCAAGATGGCCTTTGACATCACTGTGCGCGACCTCTCCCCCATCAATATCTTCCTCAAGAAGCCACTCAACCTGCCCGAGGTGACCTACCTTAAGGGTAATATGAACACACACGAGGGCACGATGCACCTGACAGCCGGTACACCCGAGTATCGACTGGGCGATGTGGTGCTTCGCAATGTCAATCTGGCCTGCGAGAGCACCACGGAGTGTATGCAGACCAACCTCAACCTGCAGGCTCTGGTGAAGAACAAACTGATACGTGCAGACTTAGATCTCTCCGTTATCAACGACCACGTGGAGGCTCTCTTGAGAGCCGACAACAGGGAGAATACCGGCATACAGGGACAATTGGCCATCGAGGGTGATGTGCGCCGCAGTGATGACGGCACACCAGCCTTTGACGCCTACCTGCAGCCCGCAGAGTGGGACCTTGGCAAGAAGATAGGCACACTAACCATCAATCGTTCGCATGTGGCATATAGCAACAAGCAACTCGAAATCGACTCACTGAGCATCGCCATGGGCGAGAAGAGCGTGGTGGTGAACGGTATGGTGAACAATGACCCCTCGAACGTCATCACCATCGATCTGGCCGGCATCAGCATCGACGAGATTATGACATTGGCCAAGGTGAAACCTGTGCGCATCGAGGGTGATGCCACTGGCCGTGTGTACGTGAGCCAGCTCTTCACTAAGCCCATAGCTGACGTAAGCCTCGACGTGCCCAACTTCCGCTTCAACGAGGGCTATATGGGTCACGCACAGATTAACGGTAGCTGGGGACGTATCCCCGACAACATAGGTATTAATGCCCTCATCGTGGACTCGCTCATGGATGCCACCACACACATAGTGGGTCAGATATGCCCCTACAAGGCCCCACGGGGCGGCCTGGACCTGCGCATCGACTGCAACCACACCAACCTCCACTTTATCAACCGCTACACCTCTGCCATCTTCTCCAAGGCAGAGGGTCGCGCATCTGGTTACGTGCGCGTATTCGGTTCGTTTGGCAGCGTTGACATCGAGGGAGCGGTCTGCTGCAACGAGGTAGAGATAGGTCTGCCTTTTGTGGGTGTAGACTACCACCTCGAGGGCGACAGCGTATGGCTCGATCCCAAGGGGGAGATACGCTTTGAGAATGCCACCATCTATGACCCCAAGGGTAACTCATCGACACCCGACCACCGAGCTACGATAAGCGGCAAACTGACGCACACCCATTTCGGCAACATGTGCTACGACCTGCGTCTGGATGCCAACAACATACTGGGCTACAACTTCCGCGAATACGGCGACATGCCCTTCTTTGGCACCGTGTGGGCTACAGGACAGGTGCACGTGAAGGGGCGTCCAGGCCAAATCAACATCGACATCAATGCGCGCCCAGAAAAGGGATCGCAGTTGGAATACAATGTGACGAGTCCCGACGCGATCACCAACAACTCGTTCATCACCCTGCAATCGCGCGACACAATACGGCAGATGGTGGTGGAAAAGGAGACTGTGGCTGCCGCAAGCACCAGCGACATGCACATCAACTTCGACCTCGACATGACGCCCGAGATGGAAATGCGTCTACTCATGGATGCCAGCACCGAGGACTATATCTCGCTGCGCGGTAGCGGTCCTGTGCGCGCTCAATACTACAACAAGGGAGCCTTTACGCTCTATGGCAACTACACCGTGGAGAGTGGGCGCTACCTGCTCAACCTGGAGAGTCTGGCCCAACGCCGTGTGTTCAATCTGCAGCGTGGTGGTGTCATCAATTTTGCTGGCAATCCCTTCGACTCCGACCTCAATCTCAGGGCCGTGTATAATGTGCCTACACGCGTGTCACTCAATTCGTTGTCGTCTGCCAGCATGTTCTCCGACAACAAGGTGCCTGTGACCTGTATTGTAGACATTACGGGCAAACTGGGAGGTCTGAACCTCGACTTCGACATCGACCTGCCCAACGCCATGGAAGAGGAGAAACAGATGGTACGTTCGCTCATCAACACCGACGAGGAGCGCTACACGCAGTTTATCTATCTCATCGGTCTGGGCCGTTTCTACACCTACGACTACACGGGCGACCAACAGCAGTCGTACACGGCCGTCAACTCGCTGCTTAGCAGCACTTTGTCGAGCCAGTTGAACCAGATGCTGAGCAACGTGATACGCAACAACAAATGGAGCGTGGGTGCCAACCTGGCCACTGGTGAGGATGGCTGGAATGATATGGATGTGGAGGGCCAGTTGACGGGTTCTCTGCTCAACGACCGTCTGGTGATTAATGGCAACTTTGGATACCGCGATAAGGCCATGAACACGACAAACCGCAACTTCGTGGGCGACTTTGATGTGAAATATCTGCTCACCCCCTCGGGCAACATCGCTCTGAAGGCATACAGCGAGACCAATGACCGCTATTTCACCAAGTCGAGTCTTACGACCCAGGGCATCGGTCTGACCGCTCAAAAAGACTTCACCTCATGGCGCGATCTCTTCAAGGTCAATCACAAGCGACGCAAGAAGGTGCGCAAGGAGCGTAAATACCGCAAGAATTATTGATGCCGGGCATCGGCTTGCACCAAGGAACCCGAGGCGATGAATCGCCTCGCACAATGGAGGCGGGGGCTATTACCCCTGCCTTTTTCCTGTCTTCATCACTATTTTGCGCCATAATATATCGCAGAATGAAAATCAATGAGTTACGTAGAAAAGATGGGTGACTTTGGGTGACGCATTGACGAAGTCAGGACGTGGTGAGGTTGTACATCCTCCCGAGGAGCAAGAAGTCGTACAGATAGCTCTGGAAAAGGCCGGCGTAACTAATATAAATTTTAATTATAAGATTATAAGGTACGCGCATACGCGCTCGCATGCAAAAGGAAAATCGATGTGAGTTGCGGGTTGCAGGTTGCGCCCCTTCGAGGGGGAAGTTTGAGTTCACCAAGCGCAACTCGCAACCCGCAACTCACATTAATTGCACGATTGAAAGAACCCAGTTGCGCCATCGGAACGACCCTTGATGTTTGCTTCATACAGATGGCCGATGGCCAGCTTACGCAGAGGGGCTGACGAGATAGTCAAGTAGAAACAATATGTATAATAATATATAT
>CALZKW010000093.1 GCA_945788095.1 uncultured Prevotellaceae bacterium
CCTCCATGTCGCTCTCGCGGATCTCGTAGAATACCTCCCACTTGGCCTGGCCGTTTTCGATGCGGGTCTTCTCTGTGGGCTCGTCATACCAAATGGTGTCGATGCGGGTGGCCCACTCCTCTACGGGTGCCTTCTCTGCGGGAGTAACTACAGCTGCGGGAACCTCAGCCTTGGGGGCACGCTTGCCAAACTTGAAGTTGACGCCTACCTGAGCGGTGATCTGGTGCTTGTCGGTGTTGAAGCGGTTGTTGTGGCCAGATACGATGTGGTTGTAGTCGCCCTCGATGTTGACGCTGATGTTGCGGTGTACGGGGATGTCGAGGATGAGACCGAGGCGGCCGTTGAATGCCCAACGGTTGTCGTTGTCAGCATAGTGGAGGTTGGTGAAGGGCTTGTTGGCCTCTTCCTCGCAGCGACCATCGTTCTCCCAAGCATAGTTGGCACCGAGACCACCTACGAAGATGAGGTTGACGGGATATGCCTCCTTCTTGCCGAAGAGGGTGCAGAGGTTGACGAGCGCGTCAGCGCTGGGGGTGATGTAGTTGTAGCGGTAGTGAGTGTCGTCGATGTTGATAGAGTGGTCTACGCCGCTCTTGTTCCAGATGCCGTTGACATGGAAGCGTGCACCTACTACGGGAGTGAAGAAGCTGCCGAAGCTGATGCTTGCTGTGGGGGTGATGGTCTTGCAGTTGTTGAACTCCTTGTTGAGTGTGTTCTGGATACCGCCCTGGAGGCCTACGAACATGTGGGGATAGTCGAGCGTCTCACGCTGTGCTGTTGCGCTGCCAGCGAAGCCAAATGCGAGAGCTGCAGCTGCCACGATTGCCTTGAAATTCTTCATTGTTACTGTGTATTAGTAGTGATATTGTTTGTTTGCAAAGTAAACTTTTAGAATGCAAAAATAACTTAAAATGCTTGCATGAGCAAACAAATGGCTCAATTTTAGACCTTTTGGGGGGTAAATGGGACAGAAATGTGGCATTTTGGCGGGTAAATACACATAATTTATTTATCTTTGTACGGATTTCAGCCTTCTCTCGACCCTCCCTGGAGAGGGGGCGGAATATCACCTTTGTTGTCATTATACAATAATCACACATTCCCTTCCCCACAGGGAGGTCGGGGAGGGGATCAGGAAGCACAATATGTCTGAAATCATCATCAAGAAGGTAGAGACCAAGAAGGAGATGAAGGCCTTCATCCGCTTCAACTATGAGCTCTACAAGGATAGCCCCTATGCCGTGCCCGACTTCCTGGAGGACACGATGGATACGTTTGACCGCGAGAAGAACCCCGCCTTTGAGTTTTGTGACGCAGACTGGTTTCTGGCCTATCGAGACGGCAAGATAGTGGGCCGCGTGGTGGCAATTATCAACAGCCGTGCCAACGACACCTGGCAGACCAAGAATGTGCGCTTTGGCTGGATAGACTTCGTGGACGATGCCGAGGTGAGCCGACTGCTCATCCAGACCGTGGAGCAGTGGGGCCAGGAGCGCGGCATGACCCACATCGTGGGCCCCATGGGATTCACCGATATGGACCCCGAGGGTATGCTCTTCGAGGGCTTCGACTACATGGGCAACATGTCGACCATCTACAACTACCCCTACTACAACACCCACATGGAGCAGATGGGCTTCAAGGAGGAGGCTGTATGGGTGGAGCGCCAGATCAAGGTGCCCCAGAAGGGCGAGACGGGCGAGTTTGACAAGTTCCTGCGTGTGTCGCAGCTCGTGGAGCGTCGCTACGGATTCCGTCTGCGCAAGTTCAAGAGTAAGAAGGAAATCTACAAGGGCGACTACGTCAAGAAGATATTCCACATCATCAACGTGGCCTACAAGGATCTCTACGGCTACAGCGAGATGACCGAGCGCCAGGTCGACGTGCTGGCCAAGACCTACCTGCAGTATCTCGACCTGCGATTCCTCTCCATCGTGGAGAACAAGGAGGGCGAGCCCATCGCCGTGGGTATCTGCATGGGATCGGTGTCAGAGGCCATTCGCAAGGCCAAGGCTAAGCTGCTGCCATTCGGATGGTATCACATGATCAAGGGCCTCTTCTTCAACAAGAGCAACACCCTCGACATGCTCCTCTATGGCACCCTGCCTGAATATCGCGACACGGGTTGTGTCAGCCTCATTGTGGCTGATGCCATGAAGGTGGCCCAGGATATGGAGTACAAACTGGCTGATGTGATGCCTCAGCTCGACACCAACGTGAAGGGACAGGCCACATGGAAGTCATTCGATAACGTGATAAGCAAAAGACGACACGCATGGGCGAAGAAGATTTGATAGGAAAACAGCAGGAGCAGGTGAGCTATGAGGAAAGCAACATACGCCACCTCTCTGACATGGAGCATGTGCGCACCCGTCCCGGTATGTACATCGGTCGACTGGGCGACGGTTCGCAGGCCGAGGATGGTATCTATGTGCTGCTCAAGGAGGTCATCGACAACAGTATCGATGAGTTTAAGATGAACGCCGGTAAGCGCATCGAGGTGACCGTGGAGGACAATCTGCGTGTCACCGTGCGCGACTATGGCCGAGGCATCCCCCTGGGTAAGCTCGTGGAGGCCGTCAGCATGCTCAATACGGGTGGTAAGTATGACTCCAAGGCCTTCAAGAAGAGTGTCGGCCTCAATGGTGTCGGTCTCAAGGCAGTCAATGCACTGAGCACCCACTTTGAGGCACACAGTTTTCGCGACGGACAGGTGCGCCGCACCACCTTCGACAAGGGCGTGCTCCAGACCGACACCCAGGAGACCACCGAGGATGAGAACGGCACCTACATCTACTTTGAGCCCGACCCCTCGCTCTTCAAACACTATACGTTCCGCGGCGAGTATATCGAGACCATGCTGCGCAACTACACCTACCTCAACACAGGCCTGACCATCGTCTTCAATGGACGACGCATCCTCTCGCGCAACGGACTCTCAGACCTCCTTACAGACCGCATGACCAACAATCCGCTCTACGACATCGTGCACCTGAGCGGCGAAGACATCGAGATAGCCTTCACCCACTGCAACCAAAACGGCGAGGAGTACTACTCGTTCGTCAACGGTCAGCACACCACACTGGGAGGTACCCACCAGGCCACCTTCAAGAAGTATATCGCCGAGGTCATCAAGGACTACAGCGGCAAGGGCTACGAGTATGGCGACATACGCAACGGCATGGTGGCTGCCATCAGCATCAACATCCAGGAGCCCATGTTTGAGAGCCAGACCAAGATCAAACTGGGTTCGCTCACCACGGCCCCCGAGGGTGGCATCAGCATCGACAAGTTCATAGGCGACTTCGTGAAGGAGCAGGTGGACAACTACCTCCACAAGAACACCGAGGTGGCCGACACCATCCTGCAGAAGGTGAGCGAGAGCGAAAGGGAGCGCAAGGCTATGGCCGGTGTGGCCAAATTGGCCCGTGAGCGCAACAAGAAGGCCAACCTGCACAACCGTAAGCTGCGTGACTGCCGCGTGCATCTCAACGATGCCAAGGGCGATCTCAAGGAGCAGAGCTGCATCTTCATCACCGAGGGCGACTCAGCCAGCGGTAGTATCACCAAGAGCCGCGATGTCAACACCCAGGCCGTGTTCTCGCTGCGAGGCAAGCCCCTCAACTCGTTTGGCATGACCAAGAAGGTGGTTTACGAGAACGAGGAATTCAATCTCCTACAGGCTGCTCTCAACATCGAGGACGGACTCGACGGACTGCGCTACAACAAGGTCATCGTGGCCACCGATGCAGATGTGGATGGCATGCACATCCGCCTGCTCATGATCACATTCTTCCTGCAGTTCTTCCCCGACCTCATCAAGAAGGGCCACGTGTATATCCTCCAGACACCCCTCTTCCGTATCCGCAACCGTAAGAGCAAGGTGGGCAAGAAGAAGATAGAGGAGATAGAAGCCGAGCTCAAGGCCTTTGACGAGGGCGACAACAAGCGCGGCAAACAGAAGCGCCATATCTCAAACAGCAAGGACTTCATCACGCAGTATTGCTACAACGAGGAGGAGCGCCTTCAGGCCATAGCCGACCTGGGCCCCGAGCCCGAGATTACCCGATTCAAGGGATTGGGTGAGATTAGTCCCGATGAGTTCCGCAACTTTATCGGTGCTGATATCCGCCTTGAGCAGGTCACCCTCAACAAGAGCGATCAGGTGCAGCAACTCCTGGAGTACTACATGGGCAAGAACACCATGGAGCGCCAGAACTTCATCATCGAAAACCTCGTGGTGGAGGAGGACCCTGCCGAGGAGGAAAACCTGATGGGTTAACGGCCCCTGTGCGAGGCGATACATCGCCTCGCCCCTAACCTCAAAACCTCAGAAAATGTCCAAAGCCATATTCCCTGGGTCGTTCGACCCTTTCACCCTTGGTCATGCTGATATCGTGGAGCGCGGACTTCGCCTCTTCGATCATCTCGTCATAGCCGTGGGCTACAACGAGCAGAAGCAGGGGTGGATGCCTGTGGAGGAGCGCCTCGAGGCTCTCAAGGCGCTCTACAAGGACGAGCCACGCATCAGCATCGAGAGTTATACCACGCTGACTGTCGACTTTGCCCGCATGGTGGGGGCAGACGCCATACTGCGTGGCATACGTAGCGTCAAGGACTATGAGTACGAACTCCAGATAGCCGATGTCAATCGCCAGCTCGCCGGCATAGAGACCGTCATCCTCTTTGCTAACCCGCAGTTGGCCAGTATCTCGAGCAGCGTGGTGCGCGAACTTGCTTACTTCGGCCACGAC
The DNA here is from genome assembly GCA_945788095.1 of uncultured Prevotellaceae bacterium. Taxonomy (GTDB): domain Bacteria; phylum Bacteroidota; class Bacteroidia; order Bacteroidales; family Bacteroidaceae; genus Physcousia. Next base: position 4,755 of record CALZKW010000093.1, read on the forward strand.
ATCACACCCTATTGTGCCACCAAGGCGCAGAAACCAACTAATGATATTTAAGTTTTGGGAGTTAGGAACTCCCGAAACTTAAATTCTTTACTCTGAACCATTGCCCGGAATCCTGCGAGAAAACATGGGTTTTTGAGTTAGTGGGTAACTCTATTATAGTTAGTGGGTAACTCTATTATAGTTAGTGGGTAACTCCAAATGAGTTAGTTTTTAAGTCCTATATACTCATTATTCCAAGTCTCTCCATTCTAACGAATCTGACGAGCTTGCTCATATATGCGAATTATACAAATACAAAATGGTGAGTTAGGAACTCCCGAAACTTAAATAATGATAAATAAAGCAATGAAAAAGATACTCTTCACCTGTCTTTTCGCCATCCTCGCCACGGGTAGTGCCCTGGCACAGTTCTTTGGCCCTCAGCCTACCGAGGCCGAGAAGGCCAGACTCGACGAGGGACTGCGCAAGCTCATAATGGCTACGGTCATGACCAACAGCTACTACGTGGATACGGTCAACTGCGAGAAACTCGTGGAGGATGCCATCAATGGCATGCTCAGTAAACTCGACCCTCATAGCAGCTATACCAATGCCAAGGAGACAAAGTCGTTCAACGAACCCCTCCAGGGCTCCTTTGAGGGTATCGGCGTGCAGTTTAATATCCTCGAGGATACGCTCCTCATCATCCAGCCCGTTTCGGGTGGTCCCAGCGAGAAGATGGGCATACTGGCCGGCGACCGCATCATCACGGTCAACGATACCGCCATTGCAGGCGTCAAGATGAGTCGCGATGAAATTATGCGCCGCCTTCGCGGTCCTAAGGGTACTATTGTCACCCTCGGCATCAAGCGCAATGGTGTGAAGGGGCTATCGTACTTCAAGGTGAAGCGCGACAAGATACCCGTCACCACTGTGGATGCAGCCTACATGGTGACACCCGAGATTGGTCTCATCCGCTTCAGTGGGTTTGGGCAGACCACCCACGACGAGGTGGTGGATGCCATCACCAAACTGCGTGCCAAGGGTATGAAGGACCTCATCCTTGACCTCACACAGAATGGTGGCGGCTACCTCAATGCTGCTGCCGAGATAGCCAGCGAATTCCTCCCCAAGGGCGACCTCGTGGTCTACACCAAGGGACGCAGCGTGCCCGACCAGGTGTTCCGCTCCACGGGTGGCAATGCCTTCCAGGAGGGCAAGGTGGTGGTGCTCATCGATGAGTATTCGGCCTCTGCGGCAGAGATCCTGAGCGGTGCCATACAGGACCAGGACCGTGGTATCATCGTGGGCCGACGCTCCTTCGGCAAGGGTCTCGTGCAGCGCCCTGTAGAGTTGGGTGACGGTAGCATGATACGTCTCACTGTGGCCCACTACTACACCCCCAGCGGTCGATGCATCCAGAAACCCTATGAGAAGGGCAAGAAGGATGACTACAACCGCGATGTGCTCAAGCGCCTGAATAGCGGCGAACTGACCAACAAGGACAGCATACACCTGGCAGACTCGTTGGCCTACAAGACGCTCCGCATGGGCCGCACCGTGTATGGTGGCGGTGGTGTCATGCCCGATGTCTTTGTGCCCCTCGACACGACCAAGTACACCAAGTACTACCGTGAGATTTCGGCTAAGAGTATCATCATTAATGCCAACCTGCACTATCTGGACGACAACCGCAAGAAACTGGCCAAGACCTACAAGACCTTCGAGCAGTTTGATGCTGAGTTCAGCGTGCCCAAGTCGCTCATGCAGTATGTCTTTGATGAGGCCGACAAGCAGAACATCAAGCCCGCTAATGATGAGGAGCGCGAGAAGACCACCGTGGAGGTGAAGCGCATACTCAAGGCCCTCGTGGCCCGCGATCTGTGGGATATGTCGGAATACTTCAATCTCATCTACCGCGACAACGAGATGGTGCTCAAGGCTGTGGAGTTGCTACAGGAATAAACAAACCATGCGAGGCGATACGTCGCCTCGCATTTTATACATACACTTATGATAACCTATAACACACAGAATGTGGATATGCCACTCATTGACCAGGCACAGATTACGGCCTGGGTCGCAGAGGTGGCGCGCCTGCACGAACGCCGTGTAGGCCAGATTAACTATATCTTTGTAGATGACGAGCGTATACTTGAGGTCAATCGCGAGTTTCTGCAGCACGACTACTACACCGACATCATCACCTTCGACTACGATGAGGCTGATATCATCAATGGCGACCTCTTCATCTCGCTCGACACCGTGCGTACCAATGCAGAGCAGGTGGGGGCAAGCTATGAGCAGGAGCTCCACCGTGTCATCATCCATGGTGTGCTCCATCTCTGCGGCATCAATGACAAGGGGCCCGGTGAGCGCGAGATAATGGAGGCAGAGGAGAACCGTGCCTTAGGCCTTCTGCCAGAACGCTTTTAGACCAAGTACGCCTATCACTCCACACACGGCTATGGTGATGGTGGTTGGGAGAGTTCCGCCCAACCACTCGCTGTAGCTGAATTCCGCAGCCTTTTCGCCCAATACCAGCATCAACGCCACGGCCAGCCCATTATTCAGGATGTGAATAATGGAGGTCAACAGGATGCTTCCCGTCTTATAGTATAGCATAGAGAATACCACCCCCATAAGGGTGGCAAAGATGCCTTGCTCCATATTCATGTGGATAATGCCAAACACCACGCCACTCAGCAGGATGGCCGTCCAGGGCTCGACGATGCGGTGGAGCCAGCGCTGCAGACCCTCGCGAAAGGCCAGTTCCTCCACCACGGGAGCTATTATGGCTATGACTACCATGCCCAGGGGGTGGGTGGCTATGGCCAGGATGCGCTTGTCCAGGGCGTCATTGCTTACGTCGAGCATCTCCGTCAGCAGGTCGCCTGCCACGATGCAGGCCATGGTGGCCACAGAGGCTACTACTACCCAGCGCCCACTGCTCTGCCATTTGGTCCATGAATGCTTGCCGCGCACGATGCCGCAGCTCATCAGCAGCATGCAGCACAGCACGCCGGCTATGAGTCCTGCCACGGGTTGCACCCATCCCGTGTCGGTACTTGCTGACTTGCCTGATACAAGGCGGGCCAGTGTGGCGGCCACGATGCCACCTATGACCTGGGTGAGGATGAAGATGCCAGGGGCAGCCATGGCCTTGAGGAGGTATTTGTTGTTGTCTTTCATTGCAGTGTCGTTTGAATATAAAAAAAGAAGAGAAACTCTGTGAGTTCCTCTTCTTTGCGCTTCAGGATGGGCTTGAACCAACGACCCCCTGATTAACAGTCAGGTGCTCTAACCAACTGAGCTACTGAAGCAGTGCATATTTTGAAGTTACCTTGTGGGCGCTTCAGGATGGGCTTGAACCAACGACCCCCTGATTAACAGTCAGGTGCTCTAACCAACTGAGCTACTGAAGCAGTGCTTTTTTGAGGTGTCCTTCAAAATTGCGTTGCAAAAGTAGTGCTTTTTCGGGGAATATGCAATATCTTTGCAGAAAAAATTTCGAAAAAAGATGAAAATTATAGGAATTGGCAACGCTTTGATGGATATTTTAGTCATTTTGAGCGACGAAAGCGTATTTTCGGCACTCTGTCTTGACAAGGGCGGCATGACGCTGATCGACGACAACGAGCAGGAAAAAGTGGATGGCGTGCTGCAGACTCTCGACACCACCATAGCCACCGGCGGTTCGGCCGGCAATGCTATGCTTGCCCTGGCTCATCTCGGTGCGAAGCCCGGATTCATAGGTAGAGTGGGGCGCGATGACATGGGCGCGCGCCTGCGTGCGTGTTATAATAAGGTGGGCATTGATGCCCGACTCATCGAGGGCGAGGAGCATACGGGCGTGGCCAATACCTTTATCACCGCTGATGGTGAGCGCACCTTTGCCACCTGTCTGGGTGCTGCTGCCCTGATGAAGGCCGACGAGGTGAGCGAGACAATGCTCGAGGGCTACGACTTGCTCCATATTGAGGGTTACCTCGTGCAGAACCACGATCTCATAGAGTCGGTGGCCCGTATGGCCAAGCAGCGCGGCATGCTGATCAGTATCGACCTGGCCAGCTACAATGTGGTGGCCGCCGACCTCGACTTCTTCCGCCATCTCGTGGCTGAGTATGTTGACATCGTCTTTGCCAATGAGGAGGAGAGTGCAGCATTCACCCAGGGCAAGGAGCCTGAGGAGGCCCTCCTCGAGATAGCCTCCATGGCTCGGGTGGCTGTGGTCAAGTTGGGTGGACGCGGTTCGATAGCCCTCTCTGAGGGGCTGCGTGCCTCGTATCCCGGATCGAATGTGGGGGTGGTGGACACCACAGCAGCAGGCGACTTCTTCGCTGGTGGATTCCTCCATGCCTATGCCCAAGGTGCCAGTCTGGAGCAATGCCTGGCCAAGGGTAGTCTCCTGGCTGCCCATGTCATTCGCGTCATTGGCACACAGGTGACCGAAGCACAGTGGGAGGAAATTAGAAACGCTAAGTAACCACAGCCCCCCTTGCACGCCTCCCTGAGGGGAGGCATCCCAAAACAGAAATAAGATGAAGAAACTACTTATAGCACTGCTGATGCTCGTTGCGCTCACGGCTGGAGCACAGAAGCAGAATACACACAACGGCCAGATAGCCCGCAATCTCGAACTCTTTGACGACATCTATCGCCAGCTCGACATCTTTTATGTCGATTCGCTCAATCCCGACACGGTGCTCTACTGGGGCATACAGAAGATGCTGGCCAAGGTCGACCCCTTCACCGAGTACTACTCGTCTGCTGATATGGGCGACTTCAAGACGCTCTCTACGGGTAAGTATGGCGGCATGGGATCGGCTATCCGCTATCTCAGCAACATCAAGCGCACTGTGGTGAGCGAACCTTACGAGGACTCGCCAGCCCACGAGGCGGGCCTTATAGCCGGCGATATCATCATGAGCATTGATGGTCGTGACACCAAGGACTGGACCATCACGGAGGTGAGCGAGCGCCTGCGTGGTGAGGCTGGCACCACGTTCGAACTCGTGGTGCAGCGCCCCGGCGAGGCCAAGACACGCAAGATGCTCATCACGCGCCGCACCATACAGCAGCCCCAGGTGCCCTACTACGGCCTGGTGCGTCCCGGTGTAGGCTACATCTTCCTGACTGGCTTCACCGAGGGAGCAGCCCGCGAGGTGCGCTTTGCCCTCACAGACCTCAAGAAGCAGGGCGCTACGTCGCTCGTGCTCGATCTCCGTGGCAATGGTGGCGGCAGTGTCAGCGAGGCTGTCGACATAGTAAGCATGGTGGTGCCCAAGGGCAACAAGGTGGTATACACCAAGGGCAAGATGGCCTCGGCCAGTCGTGAGTATTACACCTCGGCCGACCCTATCGACTCGCTGATGCCTATGGCTGTGCTTGTGGATGGCGGTTCGGCATCATCCTCCGAGATTGTGGCTGGTGCGCTCCAGGACCTCGACCGTGCCACCATCGTGGGCACACGCACCTATGGCAAGGGCTTTGTGCAGAGTATGCGCGACGTGTCGGGAGGTGGTCTGCTCAAGCTCACCACGGGCCGCTACTACATCCCCTCGGGCCGCTGCATCCAGGCCTATGATTACCGCCACCTCAATGAGGACGGATCGGTGGGTATGGTGCCTGATAGCCTCACCCGTGTGTTTTACACCGCAGCGGGGCGCCCTGTGCGTGATGGAGGCGGCATTACGCCCGATATCCTGATGCCCTCTGACACCCTCGCCACCATCGTCTACGACTTTGTAGCCAGCGATGCCTTCTTCGACTATGCCACCCACTATGTCGCCCAGCATCCCACTGTGGCTCCTGCGGGCGAGATAACGCTGAGCGATGCAGACTACGACGACTTCATCGACTTCATGACCAAGGCCAAGTTTAAGTACAACAACCGTAGCTTGGAGGTGTTCGACTTTCTCAAGACCATGGCCAAGCGTGAGGGATACTACGATGAGGCCAAGGCAGAGTTTGATGCCCTGGAGTCGAAGTTTGCCTCCGACCTTGCCTCCGACCTTCGCCGTAACCGTAAGGATATAGAGACATATATCTGCGACGAACTGGCTCACCGCTACTACCTGCAGCGTGGCGGTGTGAAGCAGACCCTCCGCGACGATCCCACCCTCGAGGCTGCTATCAAGGCAATTAACTGTGAACAATTAACAATGAATAATTAACAATGCTTCCTTACCCCTTCCCTCGGGGAGGACGGGAGGGGGCCAACATTAATATTATGGTACGACGTAGAGATGCAAGGCGAACCAATCGTTCGATTATGGCAGGTGTCATGGGTTTGTCGGTGGCAGCAGTGCTTATCGTGATGCTCTTTCTGGCCCTGTGTGGTGCAGACTTCCTGCCCAAGTTCTGGTAGCGCGTCGGCTTCATGCCGAGAATTATTGGAGAGGCTTGTCCCAGGTTTGGGGCGGCCTCTTATTTTTGCTCATCAGATATTTTGGGGGAAATTGGAGATTATGGGGGAGATGCATGGGAGAAAATATCAATTGTAGTGTACTGAATAAGTTGACACTTTTAACTTATCAGTATGAACCAAAGTTGTTTTTATTTTATGTGGGTTATGACTGTCCTTGCCAAGGATGAGGCATAAATCGAGAACTCAAAATTCGCTATAAGCCAGGTTTCTGACAGTTACTCGAGACATCCCATTTTCAGAGAAGATATACTTAGGGATAATCGCAAATTAGTTCAAACAAACTTAACGATTTGATTGCCAGTGTCATAGATTTTT
>CALZKW010000094.1 GCA_945788095.1 uncultured Prevotellaceae bacterium
TGACAAAACACCTTGCTCCTGATATAAAAAAGGCTAAGGTTTCCATGGATAAATTTCTTGAAAATGTGTACCTTTGCCCACGATGTGGTAATTGGGGATAGTCGTTTAATTCAAATAAAGTTGTTTTTATGTGGGTTATGACCGTCCTTGCAAAGATGAGGCATAAATCGAGAACTCAAATTCGCTATAAGCCAGGTTTCTGACAGTCACTCGAGACCATCCCATTTTCAGAGAAGATATACTTACTTTGCCCGAGAAGTATATCTTCTATGGCAGATGAAGTATATCTTCTATTACCGATGAAGTATATCTTTTATTGCTGTCCGGTAAAACTCCCCAAGAGCATAAAATTCCTCCCCGAAGTCCCGTAAAATAGTCTTTTAGCAGGTAATGGTCGTGTTTGGCGGCGGATGTGAGCTGCACCACCATCGGCACGCCGACATGATACTTCATTACCGTATGCACTTTCATGCCGCCTTTCTTCTTGCCTGATTTCGGATGCCGCCCGACCCCTTTGAGTATGTTGTCGAAGAGCGTTATATCATCGTCCACAGCTGTAGATGATTTGCCGCAATAAAAGAAGGCAATGATATACCATTTGACCCCTAAGGGAGTTCTGCCTGGAGGGCAGTATTTGAGTAACCGGGGGCAACGCCAACCCTGGGTCTAATTGTATATCATTGCCAAAAAAATGACAATCCACAGCTGCGGATTGTCATCACACTTGTAAGTACCGATTTATAGCCTTACTTTCACCCCCCTATTTCTATGTCGGCCACAAAGTCGTTGATGGCCCTGACAATACGCTCTATCTGGGCCTCGGTCATGACCGGTGTGAGGGGCAGCGACACCACCTCCTGGTGGATGCGCTCGCTGACGGGGAGGCGCAAATGATTGAGCTCGGCATAGGCCTTTTGCTTGTGGGGCGGTATGGGATAGTGGACCATGGTCTCGATGCCCTTGTTCTTGAGGTAGTCACGGAGCTGTTCGCGCACGGGGCAACGCACCACAAAGTTGTTGAACACATGTTCGCTCATGTCTGCCGAGACGCGGGGCAGGGTGACGAGCGGGTTCTTGATGCCCGAGAGATAGACGGAGGCCAACTGACGGCGGCGGTCGTTGTCCTGGTCGAGGCGCTGCAACTTGACATCGAGCGCAGCAGCCTGGATGTCATCGAGACGGCTGTTCATACCACGCATATCGTAGCGGTACTCACCGCTGCAACCATAGTTGGACATGCGGCGCACCATATCGGCCAAGGCCTTGTCGTCGGTGACCACACATCCACCATCGCCCAGGGCTCCGAGGTTCATCTCGGGATAGAAACTGAAGGTGGCTGCATCAGACAAGTGGCCAAGGCGCTCACCTCCACACTGCGCACCGATGGCCTGCGACACATCCTCGACCACCTTGACGCCCTGCTCGCGGGCCCACTCCGTGATGGCCTGCATGGGGCACGCCTTGCCATAGAGATGGACGGCCACAACGGCACGTGTGCGGGGAGTGTAGGCGGCCTTCATCTTGTCGACATCGATGAGATAGTCGGAGAGTGAGGGCTCACACAACACGGGCACAAGACCGGCATCGCTGATGGCCAGGATGGTGGCTATGAAACAGTTGGCCGGCACGATGACCTCGTCGCCGTCGTGCCAATGATAGGCCTGCTTGAGAGAGCGGAGCAGGAGGGTGAGAGCCTCAATACCATTGCCACAACCCACACAATGACGGGTGCCGATATAGGCGGCAAAGTGGGTCTCGAAGCGCTTGAGAGCCTCACCATTGACGTATCTGCCACTGCGCACCACCTGGGAGATGGCACGAGAGATGTGGGGTTCGAAACTCTCATTGACCTCCTTGAGCGTCAGGAATCGGATGCGCTCATTGGTGGTATTGAGGGCGTTGTGGCCCGTCATGCGCTGCAGCACGGAGCGGTCGAGCTCGATGGCATAGGTGTCGTAGCACACGGCACGACCTCCGAAGCCCTCCTTGAGCGAGATGAGACCCTCGTCGAGATGCATGCCATAGAGGTCGGTGTTGCTGCCGAAGTCGATGTAGTCGACGTCGGTGTAACACTGCTGTATGAGGTAGCGCGAGAGCAGATCGAGGGCTCCGTTGGCGCGTCCCTCCTCGTTGGCAGCGAGATACTTGATGTGGACCACCTTGTTGTTGATGTATACCACACAGCCGCCCACGATGGGGGCATTGTCGCCATCCACCTTGCGCACAAGGAAGAGTTTGATGTTCTTGGGAAAAAGTTCTATGAGGTGGCGCATCTCCTGCTCAGAATGGATAGTGATGTCATTCTGTTCGAGCAGTATCTGCCAGAAGTCGTGCAGGCTGGCCCAGTCGTTCTCCTTGCGGCGGTCGATGAAGAGATCGTTGTCGATGGCCTTCTTGGCCTGACGAAGGCGGAGCGAACGGATGCGCAACTGATGGCGCATCGACACGATGGTGCTCACGCTGCGCGACTCGAGCTGGGCACCGGCACAGGTGAGGGCATAGAGCTGCTCACCCGAGGGATAGGAGCAATAGACGTAGGGCAAGGGGGTGACAACCACACGACGTGCCTGATACATGGCGCTATAGTACATCAATACGGCCTGCATCACCTCGAGCACCTCGGTCTGCGATATCTCCGTCTCGACCAGAAGGCCGCCAAAGACGAGCCCCTGGTGGGAATATACGCAGGCTTCATCAGACTGCCAGTTGGCCGGAAAGACGGCCTTGAGATTGTCCACGCCGTAGTCCTTCTCCATGCTTTCCTCGCCTATGGCGTCATCATACACCATGAGCGAACAGTCGGTGTACTGTTCGCTCTGATAGTCCATGTAGTCGCGATAGAAGAGGAAATGGCCGTTTTTGGCTTGTGCGACAAACTTGTCCCACGTAGCCTTGCGCACCACGGAATAGGGGATTATCTTCATTACTTCTGCTCTGTTGCTTCTGTCTGTGCGGGAGTCTCAGCGGGAGCGGACTGAGGGTTCTTGCTCTCCTGATAGATGCGGTTGAGACCGGAAATAATGTCATCGGTCACATCGTAGGCGGGGTTGGCAAAGAGGGTGGCATTCTTGAGAAGGATGAAGTCGTAGCCCTTCTCCTTGTTGTATGTCTCAATATAGCTGTTGAGGCTGTCTGTCACCTCCTGCTGCGCTGCATTCTGGAGCTTCAGATACTCCTCGGTCTGCTTCTGCTCGAGCTGGGCAAGCTCCACCCGCAGCTTCTCCATCTTGCTCTGGGCATCCACCTGCAGCTGCTGATAGGCCTTCATGTCGGCGTTATACTGGGCCTCGGTCTTGTAGCCACCCGTAGCGGGGGTCTTCTTGGTCTTGGCCTCGATGGTCTTTCCCTTGTTTTCTATCTGCTTGCTGAGCGAAGCCATGGTATTCTCCATGTTCTTCTGCTTAGCAGCGAGGGCATCCTGCATCTTCTTGTAGCGAGCCTTGAGCTGATCGTCGCGCTCCACGTAGAGTCCGTAGTTCTCATTGACCTTTTCGAGGTCTACGTAGGCAATGCGCAGGGGGGGCTGCTCCTGGGCTTTCATCTCTGTGCAACATGCCATCGTGAGGGCAACGAGCACCATCTTGAAGTTTACTTTCATATCTATATGTGTGTTGATTTGTCGTTGTTGGTAAAGCAAAGTTACGAATATTTACTGAGCGAACAAGGTATCTGTCACATTTTTTATATCTTTGCAAGACAATTTGAGATGGAATACAATGGGAAACAACTATCGACAAATAGAGGATGACTGGCAGTTGGCACAACTGCTCCACGAACCCGGAGAGGAGATAAAGCGCTGTGCGTTTCAGTCAGTCAACTTCACGGCAGAGCACGAACTGGCCCTTGCCAAAACCTACACAGACTGTATCTTTATGGGCTGCACCCTACCCTACGGACTGAAGCGCCAGACTCACGGGTGCCTCTTCTTCCCCAATATGGGCGAGACCTTTGCGACATTCCGCAGCACGCTCTATGATGCCGAATCGCTCTACGAGGACTATGTGGTGGGCAACCCCGACTCGTACAAGCGATGCTTCGACGGCCGCGTCTATCAGCACTATCTCAAGAAGGGCAAGGTGGCCAGCGACATCAAGGAGACACTGGCACGCACCCTGCACGACCACTCCATCAGCGATGCCCTCCACGACTATCTGGAGCGCTGGGACGAGCGCAAGGTAGTAGGCGTGATGGGCGGACACGGCATACAGCGCACCGAGGAGCAATACGAACAGGTGGCTCACCTCTCGAAACGACTCACGGAGATGGGCTACCTCATGGTCAGCGGAGGCGGCCCCGGAGCCATGGAGGCCACCCACCTGGGGGCCTGGATGGCGGGCAGGAGCGATGAGGAGTTTCGCGAAGCCCTCAAGACGGTGCGCCGAGTAGCCTCCTTCAAGGAAGAGGGGTGGCTCGACACTGCCTTTGAGGTGCGCCGACGCTTTCCTCAGCACGACTACGAGAGCCTCGGCATACCCACATGGCTCTATGGCCACGAGCCGGCCACGCCCTTGGCTACACACATTGCCAAGTACTTCGACAACAGCATACGCGAGGATGGCATCCTGACCATCGCCAAGGGCGGCATCATCTTCACCCCCGGTTCGGCAGGTACGCTGCAAGAGATATTCCAGGAGGCAGTACAAAACCACTATCTAACCTTCGGTTATGCCAGTCCGATGGTGTTTATGGGCGTGGACTACTGGACCCGCGAGGTGCCCGTCTACCCTCTCATCCAGGACCTGCTCGAGAGGGGCAAATACAAGAACCTGCTGCTCACGCTGAGCGATGAGGAGGAGAAAATCATCAAGAACCTGTACTGAAAACTGCTTATTTAACAAATGGAGTTATAAAGATTTTTAAGGCCATTAAGGTTCAAAAAAGGAGTTAACTCGCTTCGCTCGTGGAGTAAAAGGGATGTCACACTTGTATCATGCAACAAAGGTATCCTCCCTTTAACTCCCCTTTATAACCCTTTATAACCCTTTATAACCCTTATAAAAAACCATGCTACTGAGCGTCATCATACCATGCTACAAGGAAACTCAGGCAGAGCTGATGCGCTGTCTGGATAGTCTCGCATTCCTCAGCGACATGTGCGAATGGGAGGCGTGGATCGTGGACGACGGGAGTCCGGACAATATGGTGGCTCAATGGGTCAGCGAGCGATGCGACGCCCATCTACACACCATCAGGCAGGACAACCAGGGGCTGAGCGTGGCCCGCAATGCAGGCATCGATAGAGCGCAGGGTGAATACATCGCCTTCCTCGATGCTGACGACGAGTGGATAGCACCACAATATGCCCAGCTCATACGACTGCTGATGCGGGAGAAGCCCGACATCTTAGGACTGCGATACAAGTCCACCCCCACGCCCTACTACGACGGGCAGGCCACGGCATTCATGGCCGCCCACGACGTGGTGCCCTCAGCGTGCGCATATATCATAAGGCGTGAGGCGCTGGGGCCGCTAAGCTTCACACCAGGCATCTATCACGAGGACGAGGAGTTTGTCACACGCCTACATCTCTTACCTCTACGGCTCATCATGACGCCCATCGTGGCCTACCGCTATCACATACACCAGGGGTCAACCATCACCACGCGCTCCGAGAGCCACCTCAACAAGCGATTCGACGACCTGCTGGGGGTGATAGAGCGTATGAGCAAGGAACGACAAGACGCCCCCCTGCACCAAAAGGCGCTCGAGAGACGTCTGCACGTGATGGCCATGTGCGTGGTGGTCAATCTCATCAGGGATGGTTATTCGAGGCAGTTCGTCTACGACAAACTGCAGAGGCTGCGCCACTTGGGCTACTATCCCCTACCCCCATGCCGGGGTATAAGGCGCTACAGATGGATCAGACTGCTGACCCGCTATCCGTGGTGTGTGGCGGCTATCCATAGTATTTTGAGGCGGTCGTGAAGACTCAGACCTCGCGAGAAAGCAAATGAGAAGGGCAGGTGGCGACGCTTGATAAGGGGCGCGCGGCCTGCCTTAAATGTGCGGCGATACGTGATCTCACCATTCACGGCGCGCAGATACATGTCATGGCAGCCCTCTGATTCGGGCATGGCCAGCATACGGTCGTAAGCTTCCAGATAGTCGAGCATGGTCTGCTCTGCCATGGTGCGGCAGATGCTGCCCTCGCGGTAGTAATAGTAATAGCAGCCACTATCGGTCTGACGAATGAGGCGTGCATGGCGCAGCACATGGGGGATGGTGAAGATATCCTCATAGTGACGCCCAGGGGGGAAGGCCATGTCCTGCCAGAGCGAGCGGCGAAACACCTTGTTGCAAGCATAGCAATGGGTGTGGCCACCACGCAACATCCACTCTCGAAACGGCATCGTCCGGGGCTCGAAGCGACACAGCCGGGCATCGCGGGTGCCATACCCTTCCATCAGAGGATATTCCACCACATCGACATCATCAGTGGCTTCACGCATCACACGGGCAAGCGTATGCGCCTCCAGCATATCATCGCTGTCCACGAAGGTGACCCACTCGCCCCGGGCCTCGCGCAGACCGGTATTGCGGGCCTCGCTCAGACCGAGGTTTGAGGCATGGGTGACAAGGCGGCACTCGGGATGCTCTGCGCACCATGCCTCGCAGATGCGGTGTGAGCCGTCGGGAGAGGCATCGTCGATGAGTATGACCTCATAGTCTGCCAGCCCCTGCTCTGAGAGGCTCTGCAGACACTGGGGCAGATACTGCTCCACGCGAAAGACGGGCACGATGACGGACAATCGGATCATAGACTCTGGTATAAGGCTTCGTACTGGCGCGCCACCTTGACATGGTCGTGATGGCGGGCTATATAGGTGGCGCTATCAGCTTGCAGCTGACTGACGGACGAGGGAGAGAGCAGAAGGCGCTCTTCTATCTGCCTTACCACATCGTCCTCATCAGGCTGCACATTGATGATGGGGCGCAGCGTGGGCTCGGGCAGTATGGCATACTGTTCCTCCTCGCCTCCACCCACGAGCACCATCCCCTTGGCCATGCCCAAAAGGCCGTTCATGCCGGGGGTATAACTGTAGAGCTGGTCGAGCAAGACGTGCGAGGAGTCGAGCATGTCTACGTACTGATAGTAGGGCACACTCTCAGCCTTGACCACCTCCATGAGGTCGGGATACTGGCGCTCGAGGCGTTGCAGGGCCCGAAGCATGATGTCGGTGCCCTTGTAGGCATTGCGGGCCTTCTGTATGCCGATGAAGAAACGTATCTTCTCGCCCTCGTGCCAGCGAGCCGAGGGGGCAAGGGTGGAGCGATTGATGGGGAGCGGGATAAAGAAGGTCTTGGCGGGATAGTGGGGACGGTAGCACACATCATATTCATAGAGCCCCGCCACGATGGCATCTGCCTCGCGGGCCATGCGTAGGTTGAGGGTGCCCTTGTAGCCATCCACCCAGTCACGCTTCATCTCGCGCAGGTAGGGATAGTCGCGCTGCTGACCATAGAGGTAGAAGTCGGAGTAGCGGAAGGTGTCTGGCTTGAGACCCTCGCTGACCCAGTAGTGGTCCACACCGAAGGCTCCGAGCACAAAGCGTGCCCCAGGATTCTGGCGGCGCAACTGCTCGTAGTAGGGCTCGATGCGCTCTGCCATCAGGTCGAGAAAGATGGGATTGATCACCTGGATGATGTCGTAGCCCCGGAGGCGGCTGATGACGCGGCGCAGCCTATATATATATAATATGGTGTCTATCCTACCCAGCGAGCGGCGGGTGAGGTCGATGTCGCGACGATAGTTTTTCCATCCGTCACCATCCGACACCACGGTCACCTCGTGGCCCAGGGTGCGAAGGCCCTCGGATAGCGTCCAGTGTACGTTGCTGTAGTCGCCCAATAGAAGTATCTTCATGATGCTTATTTCTTCTCTACTACCTTTATCTTGACTATGCGGCGATGGTCGATCTCCGTGACGGAGAAGGTGAAGCGGCCGAAGGTGATCTTCTCATCGATGGCGGGGAAGTCACCCTTGATCTCCAGCAAGAGGCCGGCCAAGGTGTCTGCTTCGCCCTCCACGTCCTCAAAGTAGTCGTCGTCGAGCTTCATGATGCGCAGGAAGTCGGTGAGCAGCGTCTTGGCCTCAAAGATGTAGGTGTTTTGGTTGAGGCGGGTATACTGGCGCTCATCATCGTCGTATTCGTCGTTGATTTCGCCCACAATCTCCTCGATGATGTCCTCCATGGTGACAATACCGCTGGTGCCGCCAAACTCGTCGACCACGATAGCGATATGGACCTTGTTCTTCTGGAAGTCGCGCAGCAGGTCGTCCACCATCTTGGTCTCGGGCACGAAGTATGGCGGACGGATAAGGCTCTGCCAGCGGAAGTTGGCTGGCTTCTGCAGATGGGGCAGCAGGTCCTTGATATAGAGCACACCCTTGATGTTGTCCTCATTGCCGGCATAGACGGGTATGCGCGAGTAGTTGTTCTCCACGATGCAGTGGAGCACCTCGTTGTAGGGCGTCGAGATGTCGAGGTCTACGAGGTCGACACGGGGCGTCATCACCTCGCGCACCGACTCGCCACCAAAGCGGATGATGCCCTGCAGCATGCTGCTCTCCTCGGCGATGTCCTTCTGGTCGGTCAGTTCGAGTGCCTGCTCGAGATCGTCCACGGTGAGGGCCTGCGCCTCGTGGTTGACAAAGCGGGTGGTAATCTGCTTGCTGGTCATGAGTATCGACGAGAGGGGATGGAAGACCACCATCAGCACCTTGAAGACGGGGGCCATCGTGCGGCTGAAACTCAGGGCGTGGTTGTTGCTGTAAATCTTGGGCATCACCTCGCCAAAGAGCAGAAGCAGAAAGGTGAGGACCACCGTCATGACAATGAACTCAATCAGCTGGTTACCTCCGAACGAGAGCACGGGGGCTCCGTCGATGCCGCCCTTGAGGATAAAGTAGTTGAGGAGCATGATGATGGAGATATTGACGAGGTTGTTGCTGATGAGGATAGTGGCCAACAGGCGCTCCGACTCCTTGAGCAGACGGTGCACCACGCCATCGTTGCGATGTTCTTCCTCCTCTATCTCGTTGATCTCCTGGGGCGAGAGCGAGAAGAATGCATTCTCGCTGGCCGACACCAGTGCAGAGCATACCAGAAGCAGCAGCGCCAGCGTGAGCGCCACATAGCCAGCCAGCGAGGGTGCCGACATGGTGATGTAGGAAAGCCATGTGTGTGTATCCATCAGAAGGGCGCTTCTTGTTTGGGTTCTTCGGCCGTACTCTGGCTCCTGGGCGTGAGCATCTCCATCTGGTCGGCATAGATCTCTGTCACGTAGCGGCGCATACCATTGCGGTCCTCATAGCTGCGCGAACGTATCTTGCCCTCGATATAGAGCTTGTCACCCTTGTGGACATAGCGCTCCACTATCTCGGCCAGGTTCTTAAACATGATGATGTTGTGCCACTCTGTGCGGTCGGGCACCTCGGTGCCATTCTGCAGCTTGTAACCCTTCTCTGTGGTAGCCAAGGGGAAACTGGCCACCGGCATATTCCTATCCACGTAGCGCACCTCGGGATCCTTGCCTACGTTGCCTATCAGCATGACTTTGTTCATAGATGTGTGTAGTTGTTTGTTTTAACCGAGCAAAAGTAAGAAGAAAATGCGACATACAAAAGCATTTAGCCAAACATCTGCTGTATTGGCCAATTTGCTGCCATTATGCTTGCCAAATCGAAAAAATGCTTTACCTTTGCAACCACGATTTCCAACTTAACACTTCACTATCATGAGCAAAAAGCAGAAGCGATACCTCCTGGGCGAGGACGAGATACCCACACAATGGTACAACATACAGGCCGACATGGTCAACAAACCGCTGCCACCACTCCACCCCGCCACGCGTGAGGCCCTCAAGCCCGAGGACCTCTACCCCATCTTCGCCCGCGAACTATGTCACCAGGAGCTCGACCAGGAGCATGCATGGATCGACATACCCGAGGAGGTATACGATATGTACAAATACTATCGCAGCACACCGCTGGTGAGAGCCTACGGACTCGAGGAGGCTCTCGGCACACCGGCACACATCTACTTCAAGAACGAGAGCGTGAGCCCTGTGGGCAGCCACAAGCTCAATTCGGCCCTGCCTCAGGCCTACTACTGCAAGGAGGAGGGCGTCACCAACGTGACCACCGAGACCGGAGCCGGACAGTGGGGATGCGCCCTCTCGTATGCCGCCAAGGCCTTCGGACTCGAGGCTGCTGTCTATCAGGTCAAGATTTCCTACAACCAGAAGCCCTACCGACGTAGCATCATGCAGACCTACGGTGCACAGGTCACACCATCGCCCAGCATGTCGACACGTGCCGGCAAGGACATCCTGACCCGCGACCCCAACAACCAGGGCTCGCTCGGCACGGCCATCTCGGAGGCCATCGAACTGGCTCGCACCACGCCCAACTGTAAGTACACGCTCGGTTCGGTGCTCAGCCACGTGACACTCCACCAGACCATCATCGGTCTCGAGGCCGAGAAGCAGATGGAGAAGGCTGGCGAATATCCCGACATCGTCATCGGATGCTTTGGCGGAGGCAGCAACTTTGGTGGCATCGCCTTCCCCTTCATGCGCCACAACATCAAGGAGGGACGCACCACACGCTTCATTGCTGCCGAACCAGCCAGTTGCCCCAAGCTCACACGCGGACAGTTCCGCTACGACTTTGGCGATGTGGCGGGCTACACTCCCCTACTCCCCATGTACACTTTGGGCCACAACTTTATGCCGGCCAATATCCACGCAGGCGGTCTGCGCTACCATGGCGCAGGTGTCATCGTGAGTCAGCTGCTCAAGGATGGCCTGATGGAAGCTGTCGACATCAAGCAGCTCGAGAGCTTTGAGGCGGGTATGCTCTTTGCACGCACCGAGGGCATCGTGCCCGCTCCCGAGAGTTGCCACGCCATCGCAGCAGCCATCAACGAGGCTAAGAAATGTAAGGAGACTGGCGAGGAGAAGGTCATTCTCTTCAATCTCTCTGGCCACGGCCTCATCGACATGGCCGCCTACGACCAATATCTCAGCGGCAGTCTGCAAAACTTCGAGGTGACCGATGACGATGTGCAGGCCAACCTCGATGCCATAGAATAAACTTCAGAGGATAAACTCCCAACGAATAGGTCTGATAGGACCAATAGGGCTGACACGTCTTATTGATCTTATCAGACCTTTTCGTTTATGGTCTTCTCCGCAATAGCATGGGTGGAGGAGGGTCAGACATTTCTGGGGCAAATTGGAGGTTATCGGGGAGATGCGGGGATGGTTTAACAACGGAACGAACGGAAAAACATTATTCACACGAAGGCACGAAGTGTTATGAGTATAGCTGACCATAAGTTGACATAAGCAATGCAAATTTCGTTGTCGATA
>CALZKW010000095.1 GCA_945788095.1 uncultured Prevotellaceae bacterium
GAGTGATGTCAAACTCGGACGGTGACATTGAGTTCTGGCTGTATCCGACTTTCTGTCCGTTAACCCATACATAGAAAGCAGACTTCACGCCTCCGAAATGGAGGATATAGGAAGCATCCTCTATGCTTCCATAAGGGGAGACCTGAGGCACATCGAAAAAGGTGACATAGGACCCCACCGGATTGCGATGGTCGAAACTGTAGTATGTGCTATCGGGGACTCCTGTCACGTAGGGAGCATCTTTCTTGAAGGGGTATTTTATGTTAGTATAGATGGGTTTGCCATAGCCTTGCAACTGCCAGTTTCCGGGCACATGTATGGTGGGCCATGACGAAACATCGAAAGTAGACTTGTAGAAGTCGGCAGGACGCGAGGCAGGGTCTTTCGACCAATGGAAATACCACTGTCCATCGAGCGAGACAATCTCTTTACACTCTGCCTCTTTGCTGGGCAATTGCAGTGTGGCATGATAGGGCAGTTTGCCTCTCGACACAATGGAAGCATCCTCCCAGTCATGGTGCTCCTGGGCCAGTACAGGCATGGCGGCCCACATGGCCATCCATAGTAGCGTCATCATCTTTTTTTTCATAATCGTTTTGTTGCTTATATCCGAATGCAAAGTTATGAAAAACTGAGAAAACAACAGAAACAAGGTTTATCAAAAAATGGTAACATGGTAACAAACTGGTAAGGTGTACAGTTTGATGTACGAAAATCAGTAGCAACGCCATGACTCGCCAAGTTGCGTAAGCAATCTTGGCAACACATGGCGTAGACACGCTCCGAGGACACCATGCTGCATGCTGCCGAGCTTGCTCTGCAACTCGGCGAGTTCAGCATCGATGGTGTGGCGTTGTTTCCAACCCAGGGCGCTGCCCTGGGCTATGTTCTGCCGCCCTAATTATCAATTGAACTGCCCCCGTGCAAAGTATCCATCCTCAATACAAAAAAAACAAGAAATATTTGGCCAGTTGACAGAAAAGCAGTACTTTTGCACGCCGATTATTATCAACGGGGGATAATTGTGCCCTCGTACCACGTATTAATAGTGGGGTCTTTGGTCGGGCCTCATGGTTATGCAACGCGGTGAATAACAGAAGTTTTTTAGTAGTAAAATTAAACAAGTAAAATGGACACATTAAGTTACAAGACCATCTCTGCCAACAAGGTGACCGTACAGAAGGAGTGGGTAGTTGTAGATGCTACCGACATGGTACTTGGTCGTCTGGCCTCAAAGGTGGCAAAGTTGCTCCGTGGTAAGTACAAGCCCAACTTTACTCCCCACGTAGACTGTGGTGACAACGTCATCATCATCAATGCAGACAAGATTCAGCTCACCGGTAAGAAGATGACCGACCGTGTATACCTGAGCTACTCGCTCTATCCCGGTGGTCAGAAGAAGACTACACCCGCCGAGATCATTGCAAAGCCCAATGGTTACGAGAAGTTGGTGCGCCGCGTCGTTAAGGGTATGCTCCCCAAGAATAAGTTGGCTGATCGCCTGATCAACAACCTCTACATCTATCAGGGTAGCGAGCACAAGCACGAGGCTCAGAGTCCTAAAGCAATTGATATTAACCTCTATAAGTAAATATAAACGATGGAAGTAGTTAATGCATTGGGTCGCCGCAAGAGCGCCGTGGCTCGCGTTTATGTTACCGAGGGTACCGGTAAGATTACAATTAATAAGAGAGATCTCACAGAATACTTCCCCAGCTCAATCCTGCAGTACGTTGTAAAGCAGCCATTGAACACTGTGGACGCAGTAGAAAAGTACGACATCAAGGTAAACCTCTATGGTGGTGGTTTCACCGGTCAGAGCCAGGCTCTCCGCCTCGCCATTGCTCGTGCTCTCGTGAAGATCAACGCCGATGACAAGAAGGCACTCCGTGCCGAGGGCTTCATCACTCGCGATAGCCGTGAGGTTGAGCGTAAGAAGCCCGGTCAGCCAAAGGCACGTCGTCGCTTCCAGTTCAGCAAGCGTTAATACGCGCTGCATAGAGCGACACTGTTTAGCATCTAAACAGGTCAGACCAACACTACTGGCCTGTTGATTCTAAGACCAAGAATTCAAAGGAAAGTAAACAACCATTCAAAGAAAAGAAGACAATGTCAAGAACTAATTTTGATACACTGTTGGAGGCTGGCGCACACTTCGGCCACCTCAAGAGAAAGTGGAATCCCGCGATGGCTCCCTACATCTTCATGGAGCGCAACGGCATCCATATCATCGACCTCCACAAGACCGTGGCTAAGGTTGACGAGGCTGCCGAGGCTATGAAGCAGATTGCCAAGAGCGGTAAGAAGATCCTCTTCGTTGCTACTAAGAAACAGGCTAAGAGCGTCGTAGCTGAGAAGGCTGCAAGCGTTAACATGCCCTACGTAATCGAGCGCTGGCCCGGTGGTATGCTCACCAACTTCCCCACCATCCGCAAGGCTGTGAAGAAGATGGCAAGCATCGACAAGATGACCGCTGATGGCACTTATAGCAACCTCTCAAAGCGTGAGATCCTTCAGATCACACGTCAGCGTGCTAAGCTCGAGAAGAACCTCGGTTCTATCTCTGACCTGACCCGTCTTCCTTCTGCACTCTTCGTAGTAGACGTACTCAAGGAGCAGATTGCTGTGCGTGAGGCTAACCGCCTCGGTATCCCCGTATTCGCTATCGTGGATACCAACAGCAACCCCGACAACATCGACTACGTAATCCCCGCCAACGATGATGCAAGCAAGAGCGTCGAGGTGATCCTCGAAGCATGCTGCGCTGCCGTTGCTGAGGGTCTCGAGGAGCGTAAGGCTGAGAAGGTAGACGCTGAGGCTGCTGGCGAAGGCAAGAAGGGTGGCAAGGCTCGTGAGGAGGCTGCTGCTGAGTAAATGAAGGCACGATGGTCGATAGGGAAGGCAAGGCAATAAGGCAATAGCGCAATGCCCAAGCCTCACCTCATGACCTCACAACCTCAATATACAGTACGAGTAGGCAACGCGGCTTCAACACCAATTTGTCTACTCGTTACTTTTTCCACCACACACTACAGACAACACTATTATTAACAATTCCAACTTATAGATTACTACTATGGAAGTTAAAATGACCGACATTAAGAAGCTCCGCGAGATGACCGGTGCTGGTTTGGCAGACTGCAAGAAGGCTCTTGCTGAGTCTGATGATATGGATGGTGCAGTAGCATACCTCCGCAAGAAGGGTGCTGCTGTGGCTGCAAAGCGTAGCGACCGTGAGGCTGCTGAGGGTTGCGTACTCGTAAAGGCAGAGAACGGCTTCGGTGCTATCATCGCTCTCAAGTGTGAGACCGACTTCGTGGCCAACAACGCTGACTTCGTAGCTCTTACCCAGAGCATCCTCGACCTCGCTGTTGCCAACAAGTGCAAGACCCTCGAGGAGGTTAAGGCTCTCAACCTCAACGGTCACACCGTAGAGGAGGCCGTGACCAACCAGAGCGGTATCACCGGTGAGAAGATGGAGCTCGACGGCTACCAGACCATCGAGGGCGACAACATCGCTACCTACAACCACATGGGCCGCAACGGTCTCTGCGCTATGCTCAACCTCAGCAAGCCCGTTGAGGACGAGACCGTAGGCAAGAACGTAGCTATGCAGATTGCAAGTGCTGCTCCTGTAGCTCTCGACGAGAACGGCGTTCCCCAGGAGGTTAAGGACAACGAGGTAGCTGTAGCTATCGAGAAGACCAAGCTCGAGCTCGTACAGAAGGCTGTAGAGGCTGCTATCAAGAAGGCTGGCTTCAACCCCGCTCACTTCGACTCTGAGGACCACATGGAGAGCAACCAGACCAAGGGTTGGATCACCGCTGAGGACGTAGCTCAGGTTAAGGAGATCATCGCTACTGTTACCGCTGAGAAGCAGGCGAGCCTCAACGAGGGTATGATCCAGAACATCGCTAAGGGTCGTCTCAACAAGTTCTTGAAGGAGAGCTGCCTCCTCTCTCAGGAGTACATCTGGGACAAGCAGTTCACCGTGGCAAGCTACCTCCAGTCTATCGACAAGGAGCTGACCATCACCGACTTCAAGCGCTTCACCCTCAAGGACTAATACAGAGGACATCAACCTCTAAACCATACTTTAAGTGGACTTACAGTTGTGTAGGTCCACTTTTTTATGTAATTTTGCCGTCAAGAGAGATTTAACAACGGAACGAACAGAAATTTATATTTTAAGTTTTAGGTTTTAGGTCGCTTCGCTTTTGATGTTTTAGGCCTACATCTAACAGCGTATCGAACAGAAAAATTATAATTCCGTTCTTTCCGTTGTTAAAAAACCACCTAAAAACCTTACCACCTAAAAATCTCAAGAAATGAAGATATTCGGAATCGGAATGAACTACCCCGAGCACAATAAAGAGCTCGAGGGTACGTTATATACTACACAGGAGCCCGTCATATTCACCAAGGCCGACACAGCCCTGCTCCGAGTAGGCAGCCCCTTCTTCATACCCTCATACACACAGCAGTGTGAGTACGAGACCGAACTCGTGGTGCGCATCAACCACCTCGGACGTAGCATACCCGAGCGATACGCACACCGCTACTACGACGAGGTCACCGTGGGCATCGACTTCACAGCCCGCGACCTCCAGCAGCAGCTACGCGCCAAGGGACACCCCTGGGACATCTGCAAGGGCTTTGACGGCAGCGCTGCCGTGGGCGAGTTCGTCAAACTATCAGAGCTCGGTGGCGACGTGCAGAACCTCGACTTCCACCTCGACATCAACGGACAGACCGTGCAGCGCGGCAACACCCGCGACATGACACACACCGTAGACAAACTCATCAGCTACATCAGCCAGTACTTCATGCTCAAGACCGGCGACCTCATCTTCACCGGTACCCCCGTAGGCGTGGGTCCCGTCCATGAGGAGGATCACCTCTGCGGCTACATCGGCGACCGCAAACTGATGGAATTCAACGTAAAATAAGGCCCTGGAATAAGCTGACACAAGTGCCTATATACCTATTATATTCGATGAAGAAGCTTCACACCCTCATACTCCTGCTGACAATGGCCTTCATGCCCTTGTCGGCTTTTGCATATACAGACGACCTCACCTACATGGACTGGCGCGAGATGAAGATAGACTCCATCCTGCCCGTCTACACCGAGGTGGTGCCCCTCGAGAGTGACTATCGCCTCTACGATTACAGCGTGAGGGTGAGCTATCCCGAATATGCCCCCCTCAAGGGCGAGGAGCAGCGAGTGGCAGAGCGCTATGCCGACCTGCTGGCCGACACCCTCCGCATCGACACCCACGTGGGCGTGATGCGTGGCAAGGGTAGTCTCGACATCGCCTTCATTCCCATCGTGCGCCGCCACGGCAGGTATGAGAAACTCATCAGTTGCAAACTCGAGATAGTGCCTCAGCCCCGCAAGCAGAGCGCCAGAGCTGCCCGCATCACACGCGACCCAGCCACCCGACATGCCCGCCAGAGTGTGCTCAGCCAGGGGCGCTGGGTCAAGATCAGCATCACCAAGGACGGCATGTACCGCCTCACACGCAGCGCGCTGCGCAACATGGGATTCAGCAACCCCGACAACGTACGCCTCTTTGGCTACGGCGGTCACCGACTCAGCGAGGTGATGTACCCAGAGCGCTACTACGACGACCTCGAGGAGGTGCCTCTCTACAAGGCCGATGCCGACACCTGGCTCTTCTGGGGCAATGGTGTGCTCTACTGGGAGGACAACACACGCATCATCAATCCCTATGCCACCAAGGGCTACTACTTCCTCACCGAGGCCGACGGTCCCTGTCAGATAGCCACCCACAACCTCAGCGACAACGTGTCGCAGTTTGCCACCACCTTCACCGACCACGTCATCTACGAGAAGGATGAGTTCGCCTACTTCCAAGGAGGACGCAACCTCTTCGACAGCCACGACTTTGGTCGCGACAACAGCCGCACCTACAAACTTGTCACCACCGACAGCCAGGGCGACGAGGTGCTCGACGTGGTCTTCTCGGCAGCCAGTGCCACCAAGACCACCCTCCAGACCACCGTCAACGGACATGCCCTCGCAGCAGCCACCATGACCAGCCTGCCCAAGTATACCTACGCCACACTCAGCAACACCACCACCGACGTCAAGAGCTACAGCGTGGGCGACACATGGACCATCAAGCTCACAACCAGCCAGACTGATGCTGCCCATCTCGACTACCTGGCCCTCCACTACACACGACTCCTCAAGATGCCCTCAGAGGGCTTCATCGCCTTCGATGCATCAGAGGGCAAACCCGGATTCGAGATTACGTGCATCCCCGAGCAGACCCGCGTCATGCAGATTGGTATTCCAGGGAAGCCTGCCGTGATGCTGGGAGGCAAGACCGTGGGTGGCAAACTCCGCGTGGCCAGTCAGGACGCATCGCTCCGCTGCGTGGCCTTCGACCTCACCAAGGTATCCACCTTCCCTCAGCCCAAGATGGAGGGCGAGATTGTCAACCAGAATCTCCATGCCCTCGACAGCCTCGACATGGTCATCATCATACCCGAGAGCAACAAACTCCTGCGCGAGGCAGAGCGTCTGGCCGAGGCGCATCGCACCTACGATGCCCTTCGTGTGGCAGTCGTAAGGGCCGACCAGGTATACAACGAATTTTCGAGCGGCACCCCCGATGCCACAGCATACCGCATGCTCATGAAGATGCTCTACGACCGTGCTGCGGGCAACGACAGCATCGCGCCACGCTATCTGCTCCTCATGGGCGACTGTGCATGGGACAACCGTATGCTCTCGCCAGCATGGCGCAACTACAAGCCTCAGGACTACCTCCTCTGCTTCGAGAGCGAGAACTCGGAGAGCGACACCAAGTGCTTCGTCATGGAGGACTACTTCGGACTCCTCGACGACTCTGAGGGGGCTTCGCTCACGGGCGACAAGGTGGACCTCGGCATTGGCCGATTTCCTGTCACCACAGCCGACGACGCACGCGTCATGGTCGACAAGACCATCGACTATATCTCCAACAAGTATGCCGGCAACTGGAAGAACATCGTCAGCGTCCTGGGCGACGACGGTGATGACAACGAGCACATGAAGTATGCCGACGATGTGGCTGAGCGCATCATCAGCCAGTATCCCGGCATGGATGTGCGCAAGACCATGTGGGATGCCTACACCCGCGTCTCCACCACCACAAGCAATACGTATCCCGAGGTCACCTCCATCATCCATGACCAGATGAAGAATGGCGTGATGGTGATGAACTATACTGGCCATGGTGCCACCTACTGTCTGAGCCACGAGCTCGTGCTCAAACTGGCCGACTTCGAGCAGTTCAAGGGCGAGTGCCTCCCACTCTGGATCACCGTAGCTTGCGATGTCATGCCCTTCGACGGTCAGAGCCAGAACATCGGCGAGACAGCCGTGCTCAACCCCGCAGGTGGCGCACTGGCCTTCTATGGCACCACGCGCACCGTATATGCCTACAATAATCTCCAGATGAACCGCTATCTCTGCCGCTACCTCTTCGGCACAGACGAGCAGGGACGACGCTACCGCCTCGGCGATGCCATTCGTATGGCCAAGTGCGGACTCATTACAGCCGGAGCCGAGGTGTCAAACCGCGAGAACAAGCTCCACTATGCCCTCCTGGGCGACCCCGCCATGGTCATCGGTGCACCCGTCAACCATGTCGTGCTCGACAGCATCAACGGCAGGCCTCTGGGCGATGCCGACACCACCATGCTCCAGGCCGGCATGCAGGTGTGCCTCTCGGGCCATATCGAGAACGACAGACATGAGCCTATCACCGCCTTCGATGGCGTCGTATCGGCATGCATGTTTGACAATCTCGAGACCATCGTCTGCAAGAACAATGCCGGTGAACCTGTCGACAAGTTCACCTTCACCAACCGTTCCAAGATACTCTACAACGGACAGGACTCTATCCGTGACGGCCGTTTCGACCTCCACTTCGTCATGCCCGTGGATATCAACTACAGCAACCTCGGGGGTAGGGTAGTGCTCTATGCCATCAACGAGGCACGCACCGTCGAGGCTAATGGCTACAGCGAGCAGTTCCGCGTGGGCGGCATCAGTCCCTCTGTAGGCAACGACACACAGGGCCCCACCATCTTAGCCTACCTCGGCGACCCCGACTTTGTGGACGGCGGCAAGGTCACCTCTACGCCCTACTTCGTGGCACAGCTCCGCGACGAGAGCGGCATCAACTTCAGCGGCAACGGCGTGGGCCACGACCTCTCGCTCACCATCGACAACGATCCCGCTCAGACCTACAACCTCAACGACTATTACGTCAGCCACTTTGGCGACTTCACCGGGGGTACGGTCAGCTTCTGCATCCCCACCATGAGTGAGGGCCGTCACAGCCTCACCTTCCGTGCATGGGACGTGCTCAACAACACCTCATCGCAGACGCTCTCCTTTGAGGTAGACGGCAGTCTCAAGCCTCATGTCATGAAGCTCACGGCAAGCCAGAACCCCGCCATCACCTCCACCAACTTCCTCCTCTCCTACGACATGCCCGGCACGGAGTGCGTCTTCCACCTCCAGGTGTTCGACTTCACGGGCCGCGAGGTGTGGAGCTACAAGGCGCCCCTCTCGTCAGCCTCAGGCATGGTCAGCGTGCCCTGGAATCTCACCACAGGTCTTGGAGGCCGCCTCGGAGCAGGCATCTATCTCTATCGTGCCACCATCGACCACAACGGGGTGAAAACCACCACGAAGGCCGAAAAAATAATCATAGCGGGCAATAACTGATTGCCTCAAGCGTTATAGTTATTGAGGTTTTAGGTTTTAGGTCGCTTCGCTTTTGAGGTTTTAGGCCTTTAGGTTGCTTCGCTTTTGTGGTTTTAGGTTTTAGGTCGCTTCGCTTTTGAGGTTTTAGGCCTACATCCTACAACCTACAACCTATAACCTGTCACCTATAACCTGCGAAACTTGAGTAAAAAAGATGAAACAGCAAACATTATACAGACTTTGTCTCACGGTATTAGTTTTGGGTCTTGCGCTTGCATCACGCGCCCAGGATAAGCAGAATATGTTCAATCCTGTACAGACCAGCGTCACCTCGCTCAGCATTGCTCCCGATGCGCGTGCAGGTGCCATGGGCGACATCGGTGTGGCCACTGATGCCGATGCCAACTCGCAGTACTGGAACCCCTCGAAGTATCCCTTCAACATAGCACGTGCCGGACTCTCGGCCAGCTATACTCCCTGGCTCCGCAAGTTGGTGAGCGACATCAATCTCATCAATGTGGCCGGATTCTATCGCATGGGCGACTACAACGCGCTCAGTGCCTCGCTGCGCTACTTCTCCCTCGGAGAGGTGCAGCTCCACGAATCCGACGATGCTATGACCATCAGCCCCTACGAGTTTGCCTTCGACGTGGCCTACTCGCGCATGCTCTCTGAGCGCTTCTCGATGGGTGTGGCCCTCCGCTTCATCTACTCCGACATCACCTACGACTACACCGCAGAGTCGAGTGCAGGCAAGGCCTTCGCTGCCGACATCTCGATGTATCGTCTTGGCTATTTCTTTATGGGAAACCGCGAGTGCAGTTTCTCATGGGGTCTCAACATCAACAACATTGGTAGCAAGATTACCTATGGCGGCGATGACAATGCAGAGTTCATCCCCACCAATCTCCGTCTTGGTATGAACATGACCGTGCCCTTTAATGAGTACAACAAACTCTCGCTCTCGGTCGATGCCAACAAGCTCCTTGTGCCCACCTATCCCAAGCAGCGTGAGGGAGAGGCCGACGAGGACTACCAGGACCGCATACAGAAGGACTACTACGACATCTCGCCCATCTCGGGCATCTTCAAGAGTTTCGGCGATGCTCCCAATGGTGCCAAGGAGGAGTTCCAGGAGATACAGTGGAGCGCCGGTATGGAGTACACCTACAACGACCGCTTCAGTGTGCGTGCCGGTTACCACCACGAGCATGAGAACAAGGGTAACCGTAAGTACTTCACCGCTGGTGCCGGCTTCAAGATGAGCGTCTTCAGCATCGATGCTGCTTACGTCTTCAGCACCAGCCAGAGCAACCCCCTCGACCAGACCATGCGTTTCACCCTCGGTTTCGACCTCGATGGCATGAAGGACCTCTTCGGCAAGAAGGGCGGCGGCAAGAAGCGCAGGAGATAGGATCCTCACTTCGTTCGTGAAGTGAAGTCTGCGGATGAGTGAGAGCAGAGCCAAGCTCGCTTGAGCTATGCCAAGCGTGAGCAGACTCGACCGAAGGTCAAAACTAAAAGTGAAAAGTACAAGCTGCTGTCCCGTGCGGTAGCAAACTTTTCACTATTCACTTAAAACAATTGTTTTATGATACGTGTAGGAATGGGTTACGACGTTCACCGCCTTGTCGAAGGCCGTGAACTTTGGCTCGGTGGTATTCGCCTTGAGCATAGCATGGGCCTCTTGGGCCACAGTGATGCCGATGTGCTTATCCATGCCATCTGCGATGCCCTGCTTGGGGCAGCCAATATGCGCGACATCGGCTACCACTTCCCCGACAACAGTGATGAGTTTCACAACATCGACAGCAAGATACTGCTGCGCAAGACCGTGGAACTCATTGCCACCAAGGGCTATCACGTGGGCAATATCGATGCCACGGTGTGTGCCGAGCAACCCAAACTCAAGCCCCACATACCCGCCATGCAGCAGTCTCTGGCTCAGGTGATGGGCATTGATGAGGACGCCGTCAGCATCAAGGCCACCACCACCGAGCGTCTCGGATTTACGGGCCGCCAGGAGGGTATTTCGGCCTACGCCACAGTGCTCATCGAGAAGTAAAAAATTAAGGCGATGATATACGATTAGACCCTGGCGTTGTGTCTGGAAGGCACTACACCGAACGAAGTGAGGTTCGGACCACGCTTTAGCGCTTGGCTCGTCCAAGAACTGGTTGCACCGGAGGAGCTGTCGGTATAGAGGACGTCACATCATCAATGCTGACTTCGCCGAATTGCGTAGCAAGCTCGGCAACACACAGCAAGGTGCTACCGAAGCATGTCTTGCAAAGTGATGCCGAGCTTGCTACGCAACTCGGCGAGGTCACCACTGATAGTGGGTGCATCCTCCACCCCGCACATCCTCCGCTTCGCTCCGTATGTACGGGGTTAATATCGCTTCACTCAGTGTTGCCTTCCAGGCCAATCTCAGGCCATTTCAATAGTATATCATCCCCTAAGCAATCGAGTAGGAGGTAAACACTAATCATAGGTTGTTTATCTCCTATTTTCG
>CALZKW010000096.1 GCA_945788095.1 uncultured Prevotellaceae bacterium
ATGGTGCTAGAAACAGCGTTTCTTGCATTACTCCATACGGAATGGTACAAGAAACAGCGTTTCTTGCATTACTCCATACGGAATGGTGCTAGAAACGCTGTTTCTGTGTCCTGACGATACGGAGCGAATGTGGAAACAATGTGTCTGGCTGATTCCAAATAGTATTAGTTAACGGAAACAATGTTGCGGTGGTATCGGCTTTGTGTCTTGGGCGACTTCGACAGCGTGTTGATAAACGGTACTCAGTTTCTGCTTAATCAACTTCATCGCCTATAAAGTATATAAGGAACTGGAGCGACTCATTGCTATTAACAAGATTGGGATGAGTGTGGATAAGGTGCTTGAGGCAGCCAAAACAATCACGACAATCAGAGTAAGGATGCCAGAGAATGGGACTTACTTCACTAAGACACTCTTCTTGACGGAGAAGCACCTCGCAGTCAAACCACTTTTCGGCCTCTCTTACAGCAAATCTTAATTTGGGTGACGCATTGACGAAGTCAGGAGCAACCATAGAGAGGTGATGCCCATAAGGCAGATTAGTGTCATAAGTCTGTCCAACGTTCTCGTGCAGTGTCCAAGCTTGCGTGACGGATCTCATCCAAACCCTGTGCGTTTGCCTTGATGAAGGCATCAAATGTAAACTTCTTCATGACTATATAACTTTTGAATGTTAATACACTCATTTATGTATAGTCAGAGGAAGAAGTAACCATTGTATCATCAAATTTTGCTTACCATTTTTCCCAGTTCATATTCTTGACCTTGTTCACAATGCCTTTCAACTCCTTTTCCGTTGGAATCTTATCAAGAGCCAGACGTACATATACCTTGTATTTTGCGGTGCTGTCATTCGGGATGTTCTCTGCATAGCACATGATATTCTTGTTCTCATATTCCGTGATGTCAACTGAGTCAGTACGAAGGAACTCATTGACCTGTACCGTAGCAGTGTCTTCAGGTAGGAAGTCCGAGTTTTCATACTGCAAGATAGGATTACCATGCATAGAAAGTCTAACATGACCGACAGTCTTGTCTGCCTGCAAGTCTGTAACAAGAATCTCTCCTCTGTCCGCACTTCCTTCATCAAACTCGTCAAAATACTCAGTGAGGATGTTACACAGTTGGGATTGAAGTCCGGGCTTAATGTCAGAAGGAAGTATCTTGTTGTCGTAGATCTGATAAGTCTGTGAGTAACCATCCTTCTGGAGCAGGAAAGACGTTGTCCATCCCCATGGTGTTGCAGATCCTGGTCGGATTTGTTCGTATTCGGGTTCTACGAGTAGTCCGTAACGGTCTCTCAATCCTACCAAATCTCCGTTTGTGGTATCATTGATGTAAAGAATACCAGTATAGGGAGCAAGGTAATAATATCCTCTTCGAGGATAGTTCAGACAAGTATATTGGTTATATCCAATGCTGAATGTGGGAAGCAAGATGCCGAGGTAAAGGATGGAGGCTATTGTGACCGAATGCGACTTGAGGGATTTGTACAGATAGATGCAGGTATAAGCAATCATCGTGAAACTCGTAGCAAGTGCAGCAACCCTGAATACACCGCCAAGGCTTTGTGCATACCAGAATGCCACAGAGCCAAGCAACAATAGCCATATCTTTTCTGCTTTAAGATTGAAATAACGGCATATCATCCAATACACCACTGATGGCGCAACGAAACACAAGGATTGACAAAAACGCAGATTCATGCTATACCCGGCACATAGCGAGAAGAATGATATTGCTGTAATTGCACAGAAGTATTGTGCTCGCCTGTCATGCCATAGAATACTTCCAAAGAGTTCCTTTTTCGTCATTCCAGTATTGTCCAGTCTTTTGCGGAACAGCAGATACAGATAATAGGCAATAGGCATCACAACAATCCATACCCAGATACTGCCAGCAATACACAGATCGACGTAACGATTGTATTCCAATCGGGTAACATGGAAGAAATAGCTGCCAATCACACCGATACCACTATATATACGGAAGCTATAGGACAAAAGCGCCCACATAGCAATAAACACAAGCAATGGCATCCATGTTTTCTTCTCCTTACGTTCCAAGGCAAAAGAAATAGCGAGGCGTAATAAGACAATGGCACCAAGGTACACAGTTGTGAACTGATTCGAATAGTATCGTCCGAAGAATGCACTCAATATCCAAAGGAGGCATACCGCCAAGTCAAAGTTTTGCAGTTTTGATTTCATAATGATAGATTTTATGTTTGACGAGATATTCTGCAGTCTTATTCACGGTATTGCTGATTAACCTAAATTCCGCAACACTTTAGTTTAACTTTTTAAAAGTACCTGAGTAACAAAAAGTTGCTCAAGATTTTGCCATGTCAGATTTTCACATACCTTAGTGCTGCATTTCAAGACAAGCAAAAATCATCAATGACATGGCAAAGATAAGCACAAAATCTGAGGAAATCACTCCTTTCGGATGAATATTTCACGTGAGGGGCATTTTTCCCGTTTTGTGGGTCCGGTAATCGACAAAGTTCTTGGACTTCGGTGCACATCGTTCGGTTATTAAAGCGCGAGATTGTGGGTTCTTGTCAAGTTATAGGGAAGTAAAAAGGAGGTTGTAGAGAAGTAATGAGGACTTTTCCGTTCGTTCCGTTGTTCCCCAATCTCCCCCACAAACCATAATTTACCCCCCAGATTTATCGGATGAGCAGCGTTCGGGCCTACTGCCAAAACGAAAAAACGCAATAGCGGGCATCGGTCAGTCACCGATGCCCGCTATTGCATATATGGGATAGAGTCGGATAGAGGAGACTCGAACTCCCGACCCCCACGTCCCGAACGTGGTACGCTACCAACTGCGCTACTATCCGAAGGGCTTGCCATAAGCCAGTACAAAAGTACGGATAATTAGGAAAAAGAACAAGAGAAGTAGCGAAAATTTGGATAAAAAAGGGGAAATACCTAACTTTGTGAATAGGAAAATTCGTAACACTACGAACTACAATCCGAATTCTATAGCTCACCAAATACCAACAAACACACCATGAGAAAACCATCTCTGCTTCTCTTAGCGGCCATGACCAGCCTAAGCACCATGGCGCAGCGCGACATCACGTCGACCTACATCACCAATCCCACACTGGCAACCAACACCAACGGATGGACAAACGTCAACTTCAACACCCCAGAGCAAGGCAACAACACCATCGGATGGGCTTCAGAGGCCTATGCAGGATGGGATAAACTGACCCTCAGAGAGTACAGTCTGACACAGACCATCACCCTACCCCAGGGCCACTACCGTCTGGCCAACTACTCCTTCTATCGCCAAGGAGCGAAGGCCACAGACAACAAGGAGAAGTCGCTGGCCTACCTCAAGGCAGGCGACCAGCGCGTAGCCATCAAGACACTGGGTAGCATCACACCGGAATCCTATGCCAACAACCAGGCTGAGGGAGCCAACTGCTTCGACAGCAAGATGTACCGCAACGTGGTGGAGTTCGACGTGGCCACGGATAATACCCCCATTGAGATAGGCCTCGAGGGCACCTTCGACGAGATGCGCTCCTGGATGATAGCGGGCATGTTCGAGCTCTTCGACCTCGACCAGTTGCCCACAGAGGACGTACCCACCGATGTGACATACGCCATCACCAATTCGGGATTCGAATACCGTAACACCGGAGGATGGACCATGACACCCACCAATGCCTTCGCGCAGCAGGACAATAACAACTTCGCCGGTAAGGCAGGTGGCTACTATGGTGAGCGCTGGCAAGCCTCAGGCGGACTGAGCGACTGCAGCATAGAGCAGACACTCACCGGCATGCCAGCAGGCTACTACACCCTCTCGGCCAAGGTAAAGTACAATGGCACGGGAGCCAGCATCTATGCCAACGATGCGCAGACAGCCATCACTGCCAATCAGCTGGACCGCTATGCTGTCAGAAAGAAGATACAGCGAGGCGACGACCTCACCATCGGCATACGCGTCAATAGCGGCACAGGCAACTGGATAGCCTTCGACCAGTTCCAACTCACTTACTACCCCGTAGACCTGACCTCGCTCAAGGCCAAGTTTGCCCAGCTCCGCACCGAGGCCGAGGCACTCATGGCCCAGCCCATGTACGACGATGCACTGGCCGCATTGCAGGCAGCCACCGTCCCCCCCATCGACGATGAGGATGCCTACATCGCCACCAACGAGGCCCTCGAGGCAGCCATCCCCGCAGCCAAGGCTTCCATCCAGCAGTATGCCATCGACCACCTGACCGAAGGCAGCAGCATTGACTTCACCCACAAACTGAAGAATCCCGACTTTGAGCAGGGCGACCAGGGATGGGATAAGACACAAAACCAGACCGGAGGGGGCTCATGGGGCGTCGTAGAGGAGGATGGCAACAACATCTTCGAGAGCACCTACAACAACTACATGCACCACGAGACCATCTACCAGGAAGGCATCACCCTGCCCGCCGGCACCTACCGCCTGAGTGCACGCCTCAAGGGACAGCCCAAGGACGACCTCAGCACCTATATCTACGCCACCGACGGAGGCGTCAACCACTGGGCCAACCCCGTCTTTGCAGGCAACACCTGGTACGGTTACCTCAAGCGTATAGCAGGCGGCGAGTGGACCACCACCGAACTCTTCTTCACCCTCAAGGCCGAGACCACAATGCGCATCGGTGTGCTCTCATGGGGCAACAACTGGCAAGACGGAATCGGCGGTGCCTTTGCCATCGACGACTGGCATCTCGAGATGGTCAAGACCGCCAACCCCAAGCACATGCTGGGCGACGTGACCGGCACCGGACGTGTGGACGCACGCGATGTGGCACTGCTTGTCGACGCATTACAGAACGGCACCACGGATGCCCTTTACGACGGAGCCGATGCCAACAACGACTACACCATCGATGCAGCCGACGTGCACGCCGCTGCCACCCAGGCCCTGGCCACCACACCGACACTGGCCTCGCCCGCTCCTGTATACAATATGGTGGTATATGCCGAGCAGTCGAACGCGGAGAACAAACTGGGCGACACCTACCAGCTCGCCTCTGTGTTCTATGGCGACAAGAGCGCCATCTCATCAGTGGGACGCGCCGTGACCACCCTCAACATCGGCATCAAGGGCATCGCCAACGTGGAGAGCGTGAGCATCGCAGCCTCCGACCGCCATCAGATAGCCGGAGCCATGACCTACGACACCAAGTTTAAGAACTATGCCGCAGCCATGAAGCCCGCCCCCAGCGCCTATGCCAAGGGCATGGAGAGCGACGTGGTGACGGTGCGCAACGATGATGCTACCACCACCTTCACTGCCTACCTCATGCCCACCCAGCTTACCCAGGGCATCACCGTAACGGTGACCACCACCGACGGCAAGCGCTACGCTGAGGACTTCCCCACCATCAATGCCGGTGAGGCCAACACACTCACCTTCACCTCGCAGACCGAGAGCAGCAACTGGATGGCCACCATCCCAGGCAACACCTACTTCGGCATGGTCAGCACCCCCGGTGCCCACGATGCCTGTACTAGAGGGTCATCGTTCGGAACATCAGCCGAATGCCAGGACCTCACCCTCGAGGAGCAACTCGCTGCCGGTGTGCGCCAGTTTGACCTACGTCCCGGCTACTTCTACACCGAGACCATCACCGAGGACAACCTCTACATCTACCACGGTCAAATCAGCACGGGCATACTCTACCGCGATGCCATCAAGACGCTCGTCGACTTCCTCGAGCAGCACCCCACCGAGGCCCTCTCCATCGTGATGGTCAAGGAGAACAATAAGCCCTTCATCGGTAGCCGTTGGACAGACCGCTCATCTGAGATGTGGGCTGTGATCAATGCCGTGCAGGAGCGCTACAAGGACCGCATGAAGATCCGGACAACGCCAATGCCACACTCAGCGACTACCGCGGCAAGATAGCCTACGTCAACCGTACAGGCACCACCGTGCCCTACACCACACGCATCACCAACTGGCCCGACAATGCCACCGTCAGCAACTACGCATGCGAGGTGGGCCCCTTCCGTGCCAACGTGCAGGATGCCTACAACAAGAATGGCACCAACAAACAGACTGAGGTAAAGAGCATGCTCAAACTCTCGACAGCAGACACCGACCACACCCACCTCTACTACAACTACCTGAGCAGCGCCAACAGCCCCAAGACCTACGCCAAGGCCACCAACCCCGTCATCGCCACCTATCTGGCAGACATCACGGGCCCCGTGGGCTACCTGCTGGCCGACTATATCGGCAGCACCAGCGTAAGCGGCGGTAGCGACCTGCTCCGCGCCATCATAGCACAAAATCAGAAGTACGTCTTCGAGGGCCGCACCCGAGTGACAAAGTAGACTGACCATCCCCCCTAAACGCAAAACAGCGAGGCTCACCACGAGTCTCGCTGTTTTTGCATTATAGATATATATCCTTGTATCAGTATCTGCTGACACGATAGACGGTCATGGTGGCGGCAGTCTGATTGGCTGACACCTGCTGACCGAGGGCGCGGATGTCGGCCACGGTGATGGCACCATCCTGATTGACATCATAGCGCAGCACATACTGGGCCTCATCCTTGAGCAAATGGGTAAGGCCGGCCACATCGGCAATGTTGACCGCCGCATCATTGTTCACCTCGCCCAGCGTCACCTCATAGGGCGTCAGTTTCTCATAGACAGCAGCGGGGCTGACCAGATAAGTCTTGCCATCCATCACAATCTCCATGGCACTGATGCGCTCCACAGAGCCATCCACATTGACCAGGTAGTCTGTCAGCACTGGAGTAGCCTCAGGGCGGGTCATGAGTTGGAAGTTGTCGAAGCAGGTCCAGGCTGTATTGCGACTGTCTGTGTCGCTGGTCTTCTTGATACCCAGGGTGAGCTGGCCGTCAGTCACCGTAGTCTGGACGCTTGTCTCATAATATCCGGCATTAAAGTAGGTGGTGGCCTCAGCCATAGAGTTGGGGAAGTAGTATCCATTGTAGGCCGTAGAGCCCCACGAAGCATCGGTCACCTGAGCTCCGGCGTACAACAGGGGCACCATCTGCTTCACCTCGTTGCCCTCACTGGTGGCATAGAGATGTATGTCAGCTGTGGTGGTCTCGCTGTTGCTGATGCGCTGGTAGGCCTGACAGCTGACGGTATAGGCGGTCTGTGGCAGACTGCTGATGTTCTGGCTGACATTCCATTGTGTGGTGCCGCTCGAGCCTTTGTTGACAAAGACCTCCGCACAGGGATTGCCTCTCTCTATATCCACGCGACCATCCGACGGATTGTACCACATACGGTCGGAGCGCGCATTGAAGGTCCAAGCCGCAATACCGGTTGCATCATTGCGGTCGAAGTTGGCACCACCGATGAGGTGGGTACAGTTGTAGGCCACGCCCTTGGCATACGACATGAGCATCTCGCGCTTGAGGTCCTGCTCGGTGAGGAGTTCCCACTTCTGGTAGTCGTCGTTCTGGTTGTAGTCGGCACAGGTGACGTAGCGGCGGTTGGGACCATAGGGGATGGTGGTGGGATCATTGGCTGTGAGGGCTCTGATAGTGCCATTGTCGTCGTAGGTGAAGGCATAGTAGTTGTCCTTCTCATAGAGCGTCCACCTATCATTGTTGGGGTTGTTCATATAGGGGTCACCCTGACAGAGACTACCCATGGGGGTGAGCAACACATACTTGCCGTCGGGCATCTTGGTGAGGCTCATCTTGGTGCCATAGTCGCCCTGCATGGCATGGGTACCCCACCAGCCACCGGCCTTGAGGAAATAGCCCGTCTGCTTGTTGCGCAGATAGCAGTCGGTCGACTCGAGGTCTCCCTCCAGCACATCATCCACTGCGGGGTCATAGGCGTGGTATTCAAACTCAGCCACACAGGGCCAGTGGTCGGCCAGGGGTTCACCCTGCTCATTCACGAAGGTGATGTCCTGGAGATACGACAGGGCCTTGATGCGTATCGCGCTCTCGGTGTTGTTGATATAGAAGAGTTTGTCGACCACCTCACCCTTCTGGTAGCCCAGTTCGCCTACCATCAGCGAACTGCTGCCCAGTGCGGGATAGAGCCCGTCTTTCTCACACTCTATCCAGGGGTCCTTGATGGTGAATCGCTCATCGGCATTGATGGCATCTATCAGACAGGTCTTCAGAGGGTCGCGGGTGTAGCGGCAGTTGGTATCGCCCATGATGATGATGGGGCGCCCATTCTTGCTGGCCAGGATGGCGTTGGCCAACTGGATGATCTGTGTCTTGCGGGCCGCATTGTCGCCCTCGCTGGTCTCTGCATCCATGTGGAGGATGTAGACATCGAGCTCGGTGCCGTCCTCGAGGGTAACCACATAGAAGCGGTATCCCTTGTCGATCAAGCCGTCGGCACCGTCGCTGGTGTAGCCGTAATGCTCATTCCAAGCCACACAGGTCTCACCCCTGACGGTCACATGATTCTGCTTGTAGAAGAGGCAGAGGCCATCGGTATCAAAGAGCGGACTCCGCTGCACCGCAATACCAGCTATCGCACTGAGAGTAGCCTCAAGCTTGCCACGATGCGTAGTAGCGTTATAAGCAAAACCATTTTCATCGTCCACACCACCATTCCATGCCTCATTCCACAACTCACTGTGGAAATTGAAATCTTCACTCACACCAATAAAGTCATAGCCCATCTGCTTTACCTTCTTACCAATAGCTGTGGCTCCAGGGCCTTCTTTGCCATCAGGGTTTAGATTTACAGATGCAAGTTTTTTGGGGAGTCCGTCCACATTGAGGCAGGCAGCCTTAAATGTCTTCTGCTGGGCATGCATGCCTAACGATGCCGCCAGCAGAAGCATCGCAGATAATGCCTTTCTCATAGGTTATATTAAGATTGTGTATTTGGTCAATTACTCGTCGAGACGGTGAATCGCCTCGCACATCATTATCTCCTATATTTCTTCAGCAGGCGGGTGGCCACCTCGTGGGTGTCGCCCTCGGGGGCAGCAGCGTAGCGCTGGTGAGCGTGTGCCCACGCCCACTCCATGTCAAACCATCCACCCTCGGGGGCCTGGAGGTTGTGGCTGAAGTAGTATTGCCAGCGGGGGTAATAGAAGTCGCGCAGCATGCCCTGCCACTGGCGGTAGCTATAGTCGCGCAGACCGCCCCACTCGCTATGCTCACGGGCGCCCCAGGTGGTGATGAGGGTGCGGGCATTGTCGAGCTCAAACCAGTCTTGCGTGGCCTCGGTCCATCCACGCACCTCGGTGGCAGCCTGGCGTGCAGTCTCGGTCCAATTGCCAAGGCGGAACATCTGGTTGGTGCCCAGGAGTTCGTCGAGGTCGAGTATGAGAGCCATAAACTGGTCACGGCGCTCTTCGAATGCCTTCGTATCGCCGGCCTCATGAGCCTCACGGATGCCCTCGAGCATGTAGTAGCTGCGGTCTGAGAGGAGCTGGCGGGTGAGGTCGCAGAGGTCGAAACTGTAGTTCTGACGCGCCACCTCGCTGTCGGGCAACTTGTCGCGGCAACTGAGCAACAGTCTGACAGCACGCTCGAAGTCATCAAGGTGGTCCTTGTAGAAGATGTCCGTGCCGCCCCATGTGCTGACGGACCACACCTTGAGGGCAGGGCGTGCACACATCACAGCCTCGTGGGGGCCCTGGAGCGAGGTGGTATTGTTGAGCGCAGTGGTGCGCAGTATCTCCCATGCCTCCTCAGCCTCGGGGATGGCAACGCCATAGCGGGCCTTGACGTAGTCCTTCATCCATGCCTTGGTGTCGGGCTGGTGGCCCACCCAGGGCAGTTCGAAGAGCATATCGTATGCCACGGGTGTCTGCTCGATGGCCTCGGGAGCCACACCGATGCCCTTGACGGTGGCATATTTCTGCTTGTAGGCATAGTAGTTGTCAGCCATCTTGGGCAGTCGACCGAAGAATCCCGTGCGTCCGCCATAGTTGGGTATGGCACAGTAGACGGCCTCCTGTGGGGCATAGCCTGCGTACCAGTCGAAGGCGGGATTGCCATCACTGAAGAGGTCGAGCACGATGAGTCGCTTCTCGGGCACCGCCGTGAGACAGGTCTTCTGATAGGCTGCCCACTGCCACTGCTGGATGACCCACTTGGAGTCGCTGCCGGCATACTGATTCATGGCATCGTAGACGGCCTTGTAGCCCTCGCTGTAGCGTCCGCTCTTGATGGTGCCTCCCTCGTGGAAGGGATCCATGGAGTAGTAGCGGCTGCGGCCCATCACCTTCTCGAGTTGCTTATAGTATTTCTCGGCCAGCTGGGCAAAGCATTGGCTCGTGGGGTCGAGGATGTCGGGACGCGTAAATCGGCACCACAGGTTGGCCTTCTCCACAGCATTGCCCGTCTTGTCGGAGAAGTTGCTGGGCACCATACCGCTGAAGCCGGGCAACACGGGCTGCATGCCGAGCTCGCGCTGGCGGTCGCATATCTTGCGTCCGAGCTGGGCCTGTCGCTCATACCATCCGTCATCCTCTGTGCCGCCCCATCCCTCGAGGTTGTTCATGCCCCACCATGCGATGTAGGCGGGTCCGGGCACGAAGGCCTCGGCATCGTGCTCCGAATAGCCGCAGTCGTCGATGAGGAAGGCCTTCCACACCTGCTCGAGGCCCACTATCTGAAGGGGCATGTTGATGCCGTGGAGGGCCATCCAGTCTATCTCCTTCTGCCAGCGCTCCCATGTCCAGGTGGTCATGGAGTAGCCGAACGTGCAGTAGTTGAGGTAGTAGCGATACTGTGCATCGCAGGCGTGGCTCTCCTCCTGGGTGGGCACGGGCAGTGCGGTGCTACTGAGATCGGTGGTGAGGTGGTTCCAGGTCAGGTTGACATGGGCATAGTGGTTGAGATACCAGTTGACGCCCGTTGTGATGGCGCTCAGCGTAGAGCCCTTGATGCAGGGCTTACCCTTGCGGCTGGTGATGACAAACGTCTCCTGACCATCCCCCATCGAGGGGTCGAGCACGGTGTGCAGGCGGCGGCTCGTGCCCTTGCCGCCAATGCGGTCGAGCAGTTGGCTCACAGCCTTGGGATTGCTTACCACGCCCTTAGCGGCGCTCCATGCTGCCATCGTCACCATCATGAGCACGGCAGTCATCGTAATGCGTAGATATTTCATTTTCATACGAAAATTAATTGTGCCGTTTTTGGTTATTTCGGCGTTATTTGAT
>CALZKW010000097.1 GCA_945788095.1 uncultured Prevotellaceae bacterium
ATCTATATATTAGTTAATTATAAAGTCTTTAGAAAGGTGTATTGTCCCCGAAAAAAGTAATTGGAACTGGAACAATTGGAACAGAACGCCCAGCGGTTAGTTGTTAGTCAGCAGCCTTTTCCTCTATAAGGCCTTTAAGAGCCTTGATGAGTTCTTTGGCAACACCGAACGCGTAACCCACGATGCTGAAATCTGCATCAACCTTCATTGGTTTGAAGTTTGGACGAAGGCTACCATCATCGCGTCTTGTTATGGTAATGTATGTACCATTAATCTCCCTATCCGACCAACGGGAAAAGCGGAAGAACCCATAATTTTTCTTTTGCTTGGAAAATACCTTTGCAAACCATGCCTCGTGGCTACTAAACCCAAAGCACAAACCGATATGTCGCGGCATTCCGAGGTAGCGCCCTCCAGGCGCTTATGGTATGGGTCCCTCTACCCCAGGTGCCACTTTGTTCGGCACCTGGGGTTATAGAGATAGCGCCCTCCAGGCGCTTATGGTGTGGATTCTTGCACCCCAGGTGCCACTTCGTTCGGTACCTGGGGTTATAGAGATAGCGCCCTCCAGGCGCTTGTGGTGTGGATTCTTGCACCCCAGGTGCCACTTCGTTCGGTACCTGGGGTTATAGAGATAGCGCCCTCCAGGCGCTTGTGGTGTGGATTCTTGCACCCCAGGTGCCACTTCGTTCGGCACCTGGGGTTATAGAGATAGCGCCCTCCAGGCGCTTGTGGTGTGGATTCTTGCACCCCAGGTGCCACTTCGTTCGGTACCTGGGGTTATAGAGATAGCGCCCTCCAGGCGCTGGCTTCGTTGTCGATACAATCGCCTGAAAGGCGATATTTCTATAACCGGGGGTGCCGAACGTAGTGGCACCCTCGGACAAGTAAACACAACACATGCGCCTGGAGGGCGCTACCTTGGTTTTATCTCCCTATCCGACCAACGGGAAAAGCGGAAGAACCTAAAATTTGGTGAAAGATATGAGATTATGTAACTTTGCAGCCATGAAGGCTCCTCATCTGGAAAACACAATTAAAAATCGTGTCCACCATATGAGGTTAATATAAAAAGGACAATGGCCTTGACACAGTTCGGCTTACACTACCGTTCATCTTCTGTATGTTTGTTTGTGCTTATGCAAAGATACTGAATGCTCAGCGGTTTTCATCATTTATGCCATTTATCTTATTCTATCACTCGAAATGTCGGATGAACCCTTTAACTCCCCTTTTATGCTTAATAACCCTTTAACTCTCTTTTACACACCTTCTTAGCCCTTAGAAGCCCTTTTATACCCTTTACAGCCCTTGAAAGTTTTTTTTCTCCCAACAATGACGTCGGTATCAAAAAAAGTTGTAACTTTGCAATGATTTAGAAGGACGCAAGGAGAATGATACAAGAAAAACTGAAGAATCGTGCCCAGAAGGCAGAGCAGGTGATATAATAGCCACTCGAGTCGATACAACCCTATCGGCTTTGAGTGGCTTTTTCTTTGTACACAGCCCCCCTTACCCACAAGAGCAAGCGACAAGCAACAAGAAATCAAACAATATATAACTATCACAACAGATGAAACTAAAGAAAGTACTCGTTTTAGGTTCTGGTGCACTCAAGATTGGCCAGGCAGGAGAGTTTGACTATTCGGGCAGCCAGGCACTCAAGGCACTGCGCGAAGAGGGCATCTACTCGGTGCTCATCAATCCCAACGTGGCCACCATACAGACCAGTGAGGGTATCGCCGACAAGGTGTATTTCCTGCCCGTCAACACCCATTTCGTCACAGAGATCATCAAGAAGGAGCGACCCGACGGCATCCTGCTTGCCTTCGGAGGACAGACAGCACTCAACTGCGGCACAGAACTCTATCTGAGCGGCGTGCTCAAGGAGTATGGCGTGGAGGTGCTCGGCACCAGCGTGGAGGCAATCATGAACACCGAGGACCGCGACCTCTTCGTCAAGGAGCTCAACAAGATAGACCTCAAGGTGCCTGTGAGCCAGGCCTGCGAGACCATGGAGGAGGCTGTGGAGACAGCACGACGCATCGGATACCCCATCATGATACGCTCGGCCTATGCCTTGGGCGGACTGGGCTCAGGTGTGTGCCCCGACGAGGAGACTTTCAAGGAGATAGCCGAGAGCGCCTTCACCTTCGCACCCCAGGTGCTCGTGGAGGAGAGTCTCAAGGGATGGAAGGAGATAGAGTTTGAGGTCATCCGCGACGCCAACGACCGCTGCTTCACCGTGGCCTCGATGGAGAACTTCGACCCTCTGGGCATCCACACCGGCGAGAGCATCGTGGTGGCACCCACCTGTTCGCTCACCGAAGAGCAGGTCACCATGCTCCAGGAGATAGCCGTCAAGTGTGTGCGCCACCTGAATATCGTGGGCGAGTGTAACATACAGTATGCATTCAACGCCGACACCAACGACTACCGCATCATTGAGATCAATGCCCGACTGAGCCGCTCGTCAGCGCTCGCATCCAAGGCCACGGGTTACCCCCTGGCCTTCGTGGCAGCCAAGATAGCCTTAGGCTATACCCTCGACCAGATAGGCGAGATGGGCACCACCAACTCGGCCTACGTAGCACCACAGCTCGACTACATGATATGCAAGATACCCCGCTGGGACCTCACCAAGTTTGCCGGCGTGAGCCGCAAGATAGGTTCGTCGATGAAGTCCGTGGGCGAGATCATGTCGATAGGCCGCAGCTTCGAGGAGATGATACAGAAGGGACTGCGCATGATCGGTCAGGGCATGCACGGCTTCGTGGGCAACGACCACACCAAGTTTGACAACCTCGACGAGGAGCTGGCCAACCCCACCGACCTCCGCGTGTTCGCCATCGCACAGGCCCTCGAGGAGGGATACAGCGTGGAGCGCCTCTTCGAACTGACCAAGATAGACCCCTGGTTCCTGGAGCGCATGAAGAACATCGTGGACCACATGCACACGCTCAAGGGCTACAACAGCCTGGAGGAACTGCCCGACGAGGTGCTGCGCGAGGCCAAGGTGTTGGGCTTCTCAGACTTCCAGATTGCACGCTTCGTGCTCAAGCCCGCTGACGGCAACATGGAGAAGGAGAACCTCGCCGTGCGCGCTCACCGCAAGAAGGCCGGCATCCTGCCCGCCGTGAAGCGCATCCCCACCGTGGCCAGCGAGCATCCCGACCTGACCAACTACCTCTATATGACCTACGCCGTGGAGGACCACGACATCAACTTCTACAAGAATGAGAAGTCGGTCATCGTGCTCGGTTCGGGCGCATACCGCATCGGTTCGTCGGTAGAGTTTGACTGGTGCTCGGTCAATGCCATACAGACTGCACGCAAACTGGGTTACAAGAGCATCATGATCAACTACAACCCCGAGACCGTATCGACCGACTACGACATGTGTGACCGTCTGTACTTCGACGAACTCTCGTTTGAGCGCGTGCTCGACGTCATCGATCTTGAGGCTCCCCGCGGCGTGATTGTGTCAACGGGTGGTCAGATACCCAACAACCTGGCCATGAAGCTCTACCGCCAGGATGTGCCCATCCTCGGCACCTCACCCCTGAGCATCGACCGCGCCGAGAACCGCAACAAGTTCTCTGCCATGCTCGACCAGCTCGGCATCGACCAGCCCAAGTGGAGCGCTCTGACCTCGATGGACGACGTCAAGAAGTTTATCGACAAGGTGGGCTACCCCGTGCTGGTGCGCCCCTCATACGTGCTCTCGGGTGCAGCCATGAACGTGTGCTACAACGACGAGGAGCTCGAGCGCTTCCTCCAGATGGCAAGCGAGGTGAGCAAGGAGTATCCCGTGGTGATCAGTCAGTTTATGACCGAGACCAACGAGATCGAGTTTGACGCTGTGGCCCATCACGGCGAGATTGTGGAGTATGCCATCTCAGAGCACGTGGAGTATGCCGGTGTGCACTCTGGCGATGCCACCATGGTGTTCCCCGCTCAGCAGATCAGCTTCGCTACAGCCCGCCAGATCAAGAAGATATCGCGCGCTATAGCCAAGGAGCTCAACATCTCGGGCCCCTTCAACATCCAGTACCTGGCCAAGGGTCGTGACGTGAAGGTCATCGAGTGTAACCTCCGTGCCTCACGTTCATTCCCCTTCGTGAGCAAGGTGCTCAAGCGCAACTTCATCGAGACGGCCACACGCATCATGCTCGACGCTCCCTACAGCAAGCCAGACAAGAGCGCCTTCGACATCGACCACATGGGCGTCAAGGCCAGCCAGTTCTCATTCGCCCG
Organism: uncultured Prevotellaceae bacterium; assembly: GCA_945788095.1. GTDB lineage: Bacteria > Bacteroidota > Bacteroidia > Bacteroidales > Bacteroidaceae > Physcousia. The sequence continues at coordinate 4,258 of CALZKW010000097.1, forward strand.
TCTGCAGAATGCCGACCCCATCCTCGGTGTCGACATGAGCTCTACCGGCGAGGTGGGCTGCCAGGGCGAGACCTACGAGGAGGCCCTGCTCAACAGCATGATAGCTACAGGCTACAAGATACCCAGCCGTGAGAAGGGCATCATGATCTCGAGCGGCGACGCCAAGGAGAAGGTGGCTCTGCTCGACAGCGCACGCATGCTCACCAAGGCCGGCTACACCATCTACGCCAGCGAGGGCACAGCCAAGTTCCTCAATGACAATGGTGCCAAGGCTATCGCCGTAAGCTGGCCCGACGAGGAGAAGGAGGGATGCGAGAATGTGATGACCATGATCCACGACCACAAGTTCGACCTCATCGTCAACATTCCCAAGAACCACACCAAGCGTGAGCTTACGAATGGTTACAAAATACGTCGTGGAGCCATCGACCACAACATCCCCCTCATCACCAACGCACGCCTGGCCAGCGCCTTCATCGAGGCATTCTGCACCCTCAGCCTCGATGAGCTCGCCATCCGCAGCTGGGATGAGTATAAATAATCCTTAGGTCGCTATGCTTTTGAGGTTTTAGGTTTTAGGTCGGCTTTCAGCCTTTAGGGGTTTTAGGTTTTATTGCCCAATTAAACCAATTAGACCAATTAGCCCTAAAATCTCAAAAGCGAAGCGACCTAAAACCTACAACCTAAAGAAAATGAACTTCGAAGTGATATACGTTTCCGCAGTCCTTCTATTGATGCTCTGGGCATTGATAGCAGACCGCATGCGTCCGGGCCTGATACTATTCTCGGCCGTAGTTCTCATGCTATGCGGACACATCATCGACGCAAAGGAAGCCATCGAAGGATTTGCCAACAAGGGCATGATCACCGTCGCTCTGCTCTATCTCGTCAGCGAGGGTGTGCGCAAGAGCGGCATGCTCGAGAGCATCATCTATCGTCTGCTCCCCAAGGGTAAGTTTGGCATCGAGAGAGCCAACCTCAGGTTCCTCCCCGTCATATCATTTCTGAGTGCATTCCTCAACAACACACCCGTGGTGGTCATCTTTGCACCCATGATCAAAAACTGGGCCCGCAAGATGCACCTACCCGCCACCAAATTTCTGATACCCCTAAGCTACGCCACCATCTTCGGAGGCATGTGTACGCTCATCGGCACCAGCACCAACCTCGTGGTGGACGGCCTTATCATCGATGCCGGCTACGAAGGCATGCAGATGTTCTCGCTCGGCAAGATAGGTATCTTCGTGGCCGTGGTGGGTCTGACATACCTCATCATGGTGTCGAAATACCTCTTGCCCAACGAGCGCCAGAGCGAACAGGAGGTGGCTGACGCCACCAAGGTGATGCCCGGGCACCGACGCTACGAGGTGATGCTCAGCACACGATTCCCCGGACTGGGCAAGTCGCTCCATCAGTTTGACTTCTATCATCATTATTCTGCCAATGTGCTGGCCATACGCCGCGCGGGCGAGATACTCACGGGGGACTGGATGAACATGCGTCTGACCAAGGAGGACACCCTCATCATCGATGCAGAGAACGACTTTCGCCGCCTTTGGGGTGATAGCCGCGTCTTCTGGATGATCAGCAGGGTGGGAGAGGTGGAGCCCCCTATGGGCACCCGCAAACGCTGGTTGTCGCTCGTGCTGGTATTCCTCATGATATTCGGAGCCACCTTGGGCGAGATGCCCTTTGTCAAGGATGTCTTCCCCAATGTCAAGCTCGACATGTTCTTCTTTGCCACAGTAACCACCGTCGTGATGGCATGGACGGGCATGTTTAATGCACGCAGGTACACCAAGTTCATCTCATGGGACGTGCTCATCACCATTGCCTGCGCCTTCGGTATCAGCAAGGGTATGATCAACTCAGGATTCGCCGATTTCATCGCTTCCTACATCATCGACCTGGCTGAGACGGCGCGCCACTCCGAGAACGGCATCTACATCATGCTCGCAGCACTCTATCTCATCACCAACATCTTCACCGAACTCATCACCAACAATGCTGCTGCAGCCCTGGCCTTCCCCCTGGCTTTGTCAATATCGACGAAACTGGGCGTCGACCCCATGCCCTTCTTCATCTGCATCTGTATAGCAGCGAGTGCAGCCTTCAGCACCCCCATCGGCTATCAGACCAACCTCATCGTGCAGGGTGTGGGAGGCTACAAGTTCACGGATTTCGTGCGCGTGGGCCTGCCACTCAACATCATCGTTTTCCTGCTCACCGTGTTCCTCATACCGCTGCTCTACTGAGCATTAGCCCCTTGACACACGTCAACTAATACCCGATGACAACCCAATTTACAATAGTATATTTTGTAAATTAAGTTAAAATGACTACCTTTGCAGCAATAATTAAGGTATTAGTTAAACAATAATGGCAAAGAATAAACTGGTTCCTGACTTTATTTTCGAATCAAGTTGGGAAGTATGTAATAAGGTCGGCGGCATCTACACCGTGCTTTCCACTCGTGCGAAAACACTCCAGGATGCTATGCCCGACCACGTTGTGTTTATCGGTCCCGACTTCTGGGAAGGTAAGTCAAATCCCCTCTTTATCGAAGAAGATGGCAACATGGCCATCTGGAAGGAGAAGGCCGCCTCTGAGGGCCTGAAGCTCCGCATAGGTCGCTGGAACATCCCCGGCAAGCCCCTCGTGGTGCTCGTAGACTTCCAGCCCTTCTTCGCCGTGAAAAATGAGATCTACGGTCAGGGTTGGGCCGACTTCGGTGTAGACAGCATCCACGCCTACGGCGACTACGACGAGGCCAGCATGTTCTCCTATGCAGCAGGTCGCGTGGTGGAGAGCTACTACCACTTCTTCCTCGGTCCCAAGCAGCGCGTGGTATACCAGGCACACGAGTGGATGACCGGTCTCGGCGCACTCTACATCAGAAAACACGTGCCCGCTATCGCCACCATCTTCACCACCCACGCCACCAGCATCGGTCGTAGCATCTGCGGCAACAACAAGCCCCTCTACGAATACCTCGAGGCCTACAACGGCAATCAGATGGCTCAGGAGCTCAACATGGAGGCCAAGCACAGCATCGAGCGCCAGACCGCACACCACGTGGACTGCTTCACCACCGTGAGCGAGATTACCGGACGTGAGTGTGAGGAATTGCTGGACCGCAAGTGTGACGCCATCCTGGTCAATGGTTTTGAGAACGACTTCGTGCCCAAGGCCACCAAGTTTACCGCAGCACGCAAGGCTGCCCGCGCACGTATGTTCAAGGTGGCCAACGCGCTGACAGGTTGCGTATTCAATGACAACACCCTCGTGGTAGCCACCAGCGGCCGCTACGAATACAAGAATAAGGGTATCGACGTATTTGCCGATGCCATGGCTCGACTGCGTGAGCGCACCGACCTCAAGCGCAGCATACTGGCCTTTGTCGAGGTGCCCGGATGGCAGGCAGGACCCCGCCAGGACCTCGTGGACCGTCTGGCCAGCGATGTGCTCTACGACACCCCCCTGCCCAATCCCATCATTACCCACAATCTCCATCAGCCCGAGCACGACCATCTGACCAACCAGCTCTACTACCTCCAGATGCTCAACGCACAGGAGGACAACGTGAAGGTCATCTTCGTGCCCAGCTATCTCGACGGCGTGGACGGCATCTTCAACATGCCCTACTACGACGTGCTCATCGGCAACGACCTCAGCATCTATCCCTCATACTACGAGCCCTGGGGCTACACACCCCTGGAGAGCATCGCCTTCAAGGTGCCCTGCATCACCACCAGCCTGAGCGGCTTCGGCATGTGGGCCAACGAGGTGAAGGGCAGCGAGAGCCACATCGAAGACGGCGTGGAGGTGATCCGCCGCACCGACTACAACTTCGAGGAGGTGAGCCAGACCATCGCCGACACCGTGGTGCGCTTTGCTGCCATGAACAAGAAGCAGACCGACGCCGCACGCAAGGCTGCCGTAACCCTGGCCGAGAAGGCATTGTGGAAGCACTTCATAGCCCACTACTATGAGGCTTACGACATCGCTCTGCGCCACGCCAAGACCCGCAAGGACATGCGATAAGCAGAGCCACACCATCCAAGGATATACATAATATATTATATATAATATTATCTTAATCAATCACATTATGAAAATCAAAGCAAGTTTCGCTAATCAGGCTGGCTTCCGCACCATCTCGGTGAAGAGCAACATCCCTGAGGCACTTAACAAGCTGGAAGAGTTGGCCCACAACATGTGGTGGGCTTGGAACCACGACGCACGCAGTCTGTTCCGCAGCCTCGACGAGGAGCTCTTCGAAGAAGTACATCACAACCCCGTAATGCTCCTCGAGCGCATCAACTTTGAGAAGCTCGAGGAGATGGCCAAGGACAAGGCATTCATCAAGAAGATGGATGCTGTGTATGCCGAGTTCCGCGCATACATGGACGTAGAGCCCAACAAGGAGCGCGCAAGCGTGGCTTACCTCTGCATGGAGTACGGTCTGAACCAGAGCCTGAAGATCTACTCAGGTGGTCTCGGTATTCTCGCCGGTGACTACATCAAGGAGGCTTCTGACTCTAACGTAGACATGTGCGCCGTAGGTTTCCTCTATCGTTATGGCTACTTCACTCAGACCCTCTCTATGGATGGTCAGCAGATTGCCAACTACGAGGCACAGAACTTCGGTTCACTCCCCATCGAGCAGCAGCTCAACGAGGATGGCACTCCTATGGTAGTGGATGTACCCTACATGAACTACACCGTACACGCACTCGTATGGCGCGTCAACGTTGGTCGTGTGAAGCTCTATCTGCTCGACACCGACAACTGCATGAACTCTGAGTTCGACCGTCAGATTACCCACGCCCTCTATGGTGGTGACTGGGAGAACCGCCTCAAGCAGGAGATCCTGCTCGGTATCGGTGGTGTGCTCCTGCTCAAGAAGCTCGGCATCAAGAAGGACGTATATCACTGCAACGAGGGTCACGCTGCCCTGTGCAACGTGCAGCGCCTCGTGGACTACGTACAGGGCGGCATGAGCTTCAACCAGGCTCTCGAGCTCGTACGCGCATCTTCACTCTACACCGTACACACTCCCGTACCCGCCGGTCACGACTACTTCGACAAGAACCTCTTCGGTAAGTACATGAGCGGCTATCCCGCACTGCTCGGCATCACCTGGCAGGAGTTCATCGGCATGGGCCGCATGAATCCCGAGGACGACAACGAGCGCTTCTGCATGTCTACCTTCGCTTGCAACACCTCTCAGGAGGTCAACGGTGTGAGCTGGCTCCACGGCGAGGTATCAAAGAAGATGTTCGCTGGTATCTGGAACGGCTACTATCCCGAGGAGAGCCACGTAGGCTACGTGACCAACGGTGTGCACTTCCCCACATGGTGTGCCAACGAGTGGCGTAAGCTCTATGCTAAGCACTTCGACAAGAATCACCTCGCTGACCAGAGCAACCAGAAGATCTGGGAGGCTATCTACAACGTGAGCGACGAGGAGATCTGGAAGACCCGTCAGGCCCTCAAGGCTAAGCTCGTGGACTACATCCGCCAGCAGTTCCGCGAGTCATGGCTCAAGAACCAGGGTGACCCCAGCCGCGTCGTTAACCTCATGGAGAAGATCAACCCCAACGCTCTCCTCATCGGTTTCGGTCGCCGCTTCGCCACCTACAAGCGTGCTCACCTCCTCTTCACCGACCTCGAGCGTCTCGAGAAGATCGTCAACAACCCCAACTATCCCGTACAGTTCCTCTACACCGGTAAGGCTCACCCCGCCGATGGTGCAGGTCAGGGTCTCATCAAGCGCATCTACGAGATCAGCCAGATGCCTCAGTTCCTCGGCAAGATTATCTTCCTCGAGAACTACGATATGCAGCTCGCTCGTCGTCTCGTCAGCGGCGTAGATATCTGGATGAATACTCCTACCCGTCCCCTCGAGGCATCAGGTACCTCAGGCGAGAAGGCAGAGATGAACGGTGTAGTAAACCTCTCTGTACTCGACGGATGGTGGTATGAGGGTTACCGCGAGGGTGCCGGCTTCGCACTCACCGCTAAACGTACCTACCAGAACCAGGCTCACCAGGATCAGCTCGATGCAGCTACCATCTACAACATGCTCGAGAATGAGATCATGCCTCTCTACTACGCTCACAACGCTAAGGGCTACAGCGCAGGTTGGGTGAAGGTGATCAAGAACTCTATCGCTCAGATCGCTCCTCACTACACCATGAAGCGTCAGCTCGACGACTACTACGATCGCTTCTACAACAAGCTCCGCGACCGTTCTAACCTTCTCCAGGCTAAGGACAACCAGCTCGCTAAGGAGATTGCACAGTGGAAGGAGACCGTAGCTGAGCACTGGGACGACATCCGTGTCGTAAACATGGAGAAGCCCGAGGACGTAATCAATGGCAGCATCGCAGCCGGTCAGAAGTACAAGCTCCGCATGGAGGTCGACGAGGCTGGTCTCGAGGATGTAGTAGGCATTGAGCTCGTTACCCTCACCACCGACCAGAACGGCGAGGATCACATCTACAGCGTAGAGCCCTTCGCTATGGTAGGCAAGAACGGCAACAACCACGTGTTCGAGCTCGAGCACACTCTCAACAATGCCGGTTCATTCAAGGTGGCATACCGTATGTATCCCAAGAATGAGAACCTGCCTCACCGTCAGGACTTCTGCTACGTTAAGTGGTTCAACTAATCCACGGATTATAGCATATACATTGCCCCCCATCAGCACCTCGCTGAAGGGGGGCTTTTTTTGAGGCATTGGGGAAAGTAAATTGGAGTTTAGCGGGGAGATGCGGGGGGGTGGTTTAACAACGGAACGAACGGAAAAATATTAATCACACGAAGGCACGA
>CALZKW010000098.1 GCA_945788095.1 uncultured Prevotellaceae bacterium
CGCCACTTTCAGGGCTAAAACTTCTATTTTCTATCGCATTTATCAATAGGGGGGGGTATACCTTATCCTTGGTTATTCGCTAACGCCATCGCTATCGCTATCGCTGATTCCTAACAGTCCTTACAGTTGTCAGATTGCCGAACTTAAGCCTGCCATCGGGCACAAAGAAATAAATATATATATTTATATATATTTAAATTTTTAACCCCCGTCTTAGGGGCAAAATCCTGTCATCTGTAAACTGTAAGGACTGTAAGTTTGGGTATGGTGTATGGAGTATGGATAGGAGGGGCTCGCGACCTCGCAGTTGTTTCCTCGGGGAGAAAATTTTGCAGCCTCCTCGTGGGTGCACATATTGCCTCGCGCTGCCGACATTCGATTAGCCCTTATATACGATGTATATAACCCATGACTAATTGTAAGATTCTTACAGTCCTTACAGTTTACAGTTTTGGGGGTTATGGTGTATGGGTTATTGGTTATGGCGTATGGTGTATGGCTCTTCACGCAATCCGGGACAAGGGAGTTTCAACCCTCGGGACAACCATTGACTTTCGACCCAAAATGTCGTAACTTTGCATCGTGATTCGAATAAGAGTCATAACTTAACGCGCAGGCCGGCTATAAGTTAAGACCGACTTCGATCATAAGTTAAGCCTGAAAAAAGGATAAGAAGAGAGGCAACTCTCGGAGATACCTTTTGAAGGATATTGTGCAACTAAACCCATTTTTACGACTATGATCAACTATTCTATCGTGATGGATTCTCAGAGCCATAAAGGAACTGACCCAGGATAATATTTCAAAATGGGTCAGGACATCAAGGCAGTATGTGCTGAATATCTATTCATGTAACAACGCTTATGCTGAGGTTTTCCAGACCGACTTCGGATAACACCGACAACTTATGGTCGTGATCTTGCGTATTGCCTCAAGTCCTCTTTGCCACAGTGTCGCTACCTTTTTAACCTCTGTGTCATCTTATGAGGGCGGTTGCGGATTTGAGGTTATAAACCTTCGGATAACCGGCCATGAGAGACACGAAAAAGATAGAATGACTTGTAAATATTTGCTAACAGGCACTACAACGACCCGAAAGAAAAGAAAATGGAAGAGATATTCACGGATACCAAAGCCGCTGTCTGACTGCGTATCGGTGCGAGAAATAACAACACAAAAACTGTCGAGACTCGCCAGCATAACAAAAACGCGGCCAGGGGCGGAAACAACTTTCCGCTGAGAATGCTTGTGTGACTGAAAAAAAAGCATTACTTTTGCTCTAATTTTCGAGGGTGCACATACGCGCACAAGCGATAAAAAGACGTAACATAATATAAATCAAAAATATAATGATTGACGCAGAAGACAGAATTATCAAAGTAGACATCGAGCACGAAATGCGACAGAGCTACATCGACTACAGTATGTCTGTAATCGTGTCGCGAGCACTGCCCGATGTGCGTGACGGTTTCAAACCCGTACACCGCCGTATCCTGTACGGAATGAAAGAATTGGGCAACGTGCACAGCAAGCCCTACAAGAAGTGCGCACGTATCGTGGGTGAGGTACTGGGTAAGTATCACCCCCATGGTGACGGTTCTGTATACGGAGCACTGGTGCGTATGGGTCAGGAATGGGCCATGAGATATACACTCGTGGACGGGCAGGGTAACTTCGGTAGTATCGACGGCGACAGTCCTGCAGCCATGCGTTACACCGAGGCACGACTCAGCCTGATGGGCGAGGCCATGATGGACGACCTGGAGAAGGAAACCGTGGACATGACCAACAACTTTGACGACACCCTCAAGGAGCCCACCGTGATGCCAACACGCATCCCCAACCTGCTGGTGAATGGTGCTACAGGTATCGCCGTAGGTATGGCCACCAATATACCCACCCACAACCTCAATGAGGTGATCGATGCCTGCGTGGCATACGTGGATAATCCCGAACTGGACAGCATGAGCCTCATGGAGTATGTCAAGGGTCCCGACTTCCCCACAGGTGCCTATATCATGGGTACACAGGGCATCAAGGACGCTTATGAGACCGGACGCGGACGCATCATCATGCGTGCCAAGGGCGAAATAGAGAGCAACGACCAGAAGGATAGCATTGTCTTCACCGAGATACCCTACGGCGTGAACAAGGCTGAGCTTATCAAAAACATCGCACAGCTTGTGGGCGAGAAGAAGATTGACGGTATCAGCAATGTGAACGACGAGTCGGACAAGGACGGTATGCGCATCGTTGTGGACGTGAAGCGCGACGCCAACTCGGGTGTGGTGATGAACAAACTGTTCAAGATGACTGCCCTGCAGACGAGTTTCAGCGTCAACAGTATTGCACTCTGCAAGGGACGCCCACGTCTGCTCACACTGCGTGACTGCATCAAGAACTTTGTGGCACACCGCCACGACGTGGTGATACGCCGCACCAAGTATGAGCTCCGTAAGGCTGAGGAGCGTGCTCACATCCTCGAGGGTCTTATCATCGCCAGCGATAACATCGACGAGGTGGTACACCTCATCAAGAGCAGCAAGACACCACAGGCTGCCATCGAAGCCCTCTGCGAGCGATTCAGCCTCGACGAACTACAGGCCAAGGCCATCGTGGATATGCGTCTGGCACAGCTCACAGGTCTGCAGCAGGAGAAGCTCCACGCTGAGTATGACGAGCTGCAGGAGAAGATCAAGTACTACAACCAGATACTCAACGACGACGAGCTCTGCAAGAAGGTGATCAAGGACGAGCTCATCGAGGTCAAGGAGAAGTTTGGCGACGAGCGCAAGACGCAGATTATGCCCGCAGCTGATGAGTTTAATGCCGAGGACTTTTATGCCGACGACGACGTGGTAGTCACCATCTCGCACATGGGATACATCAAGCGCACACCTCTCGCTGAATTCCGTGCACAGGGTCGCGGCGGTATCGGCAGCAAGGGTAGCTCGACACGCGACAACGACTTCATCGAGCATATCTACACCGGTACGATGCACAACACGATGATGTTCTTCACAGCTAACGGACGTTGTTACTGGCTCAAGGTGTACGAACTGCCTGAGGGTAACAAGGGCAACAAGGGTCGTGCCATCCAGAACATGCTCCAGATTGAGGCCGGCGACAAGATTCAAGCGTGTCTGCTCATCCGCAAACTACAGGATCCTGACTTCTGTGCTACTCACAACGTCGTGTTCTGCACCAAGCAGGGTATCATCAAGAAGACCTGTCTGACAGACTACAGCCGCCCACGCGCTAATGGTGTGATAGCTATCAATATCCGTGAGAACGATGCTGTAATTGGCGTAGAACTGACCAATGGTACAGACGAAATCATCGTGGCAAACCGCAATGGTAGAGCCGTGAGATTTAATGAAGACCAGGTGCGCGTGATGGGACGTAACAGTACCGGTGTGCAGAGCATCGTACTCGACCAGGACGGCGAGGACGAGGTAATCGGTATGGCCGTGATCAACAAGCCCGAGCAGGAGCGTATCCTCGTGCTCTCCGACAAGGGATGGGGTAAGCGCACCGACGTGGAGGAATATCGCAAGACAAGTCGCCACGCCAAGGGTGTCAAGGCTATGAACCTCATGGATGACAGCAAGCTCGTGACCCTCCAGGTGGTAGACGACGACCAGGACCTCATGATTATCAACAAGAGCGGTACTGCCATCCGTATCCACGTGGAAGACGTCAAGGAAACCAAGGGCCGCAACACGCAGGGCACCAAGGTGATTGAACTCAAGAAACGCAACGACGCCATCAGCAACGTGTGCGTGGTGCCTCGTGAGGAAGAAGAGGAGACCCCAGCTGAGGAGCCCATTCAGGATGCGCCCCAGGATGCACCCGAGATCGGTGCAGAACAGACTCCCGAGACCGGTGCAGAACAGGCACCCGAGAATGGTAACGAATAAAGAATACCAACCTTAAAATATCACACACATTATGAAGAAGATTATTCTTTCGCTCGCAATGCTGGCTGCTGTAGGCTCAGCATTTGCACAGACACCTGAGGAAAAGGCCGCTCTCAAGGCTGCTAAGGCCGCACAGAAAGAGGCAGAGAAGGCTGCAATGGTCAAGATGCGTGAGGGCATGAACGCCAAGGCTGACATCGACCTCATCTACAACAACCTCCAGACCGAGCTCGCTAAGGGCGACAAGGCTAAGCAGGAGGTGATCGACAAGGCTAACGTAGACATACACGACAAGGCTCTCGCAGGGTGCAAGGCTCTCGAGGCAGCATTCCAGGGTGGAAACCTGCCCGAGAAGAAGCGCTATGAGGCATACAACGCCAGCGACGTTATGGCTACCCATCTGCTCAATCCCGAGCTCCAGAAGGCTGCCGCCAACGAGCCCTTTGATACCCTGCTTTTCTCAGCAGCTGTAGCCACTGTGGCTGATGCTTGCTGCGGACAGCTCGCATACTGCAACCCCAAGGATGAGATGCAGAAGCCCAATATCGCCAACGTGCGCATGAAGCTGCCCCGCATCCTGGAGTTTATTGCATACTCATGCCAGTTCTCACTCAGCAACGGTAATCTCGAGGAGACCTGCAAGGCATTTGATCAGTATGTGGCATTCCCCGGACAGATCGAAGAGGCAGAGGCTAAGTTCTCTCCCAAGGATCACCTCGAGCCCTCGTTGGCTAACCGTCTTGCCTTCAACATCTACTACACTGCCTACACCAAGAAGGACGCAGAGACTATGAACAAGTACTACGACCTGGCCGTGCAGTATGATGATCCCGAGAGCCAGACCTTCGTAAAGGCAAGCCGCGCACAGGTTTACCTTGAGATGGGCGACACCGCTAAGTGGGAGTCAACCCTCAAACAGACCATCATGGCCAACCCTGCTGCTGAAGGCAACGAGGGTCCCATCCAGAACCTCCTGGCCTACTACCAGCGCTCAAAGGGTGTGCCCGCTATGGCTGCATTTGCTGACGAGATACTCGCAGCTGCTCCCCAAAGCCGCATCGCCAACTATGGCAAGGCCTACAGCTATTTCGCTCAGGAGAACTATGAGGAGGCTCTCAAGTACTACAAGAAGTGCCTCGAGATTGACCCCAACTATGGTGACGCTATCTACCAGTGTGGCACTTGCCTGAGCAACATCGGTGCAGCCAACAACCGCCGCATCAACGACGATGCCGACAAGGGTAAGTACACCAAGACCACCAAGGTGCAATATGGCAAGAACCTCACCGAGGCTCAGGAGCGTGCTGCCAACGCAGCTATGAAGAAGGCCAACGCAGACAGCCAGGCAGCTATGGATAAGGACATCAACTCAAAGGTTGTGCCTTACTACCGCGAGGCTATCACCTACTTCGAGCAGTATCGCGCTCTTTATCCCGACCAGCCCGAGAAGTGGGCCTACGAGCTCCGCTCATGCTACTACGTGACCAAGGATAAGGCTAAGCAGGCTGAGATGGAGAAGTACCTCAAGTAAACACTAAGAGGTACACACTCAGCAAACAAGACGTGGGGCTGATGGGAGGCATGCGACCCAAGGGGCCACGCTACCCTCAGCCCCACGTTCTTATTTTGACTCATTATATATAAATAAGGTAAACAAGATTGAAGAGAGCACTATACATACTGATCATCCTCTGCACACCCCTCATGGGGCTTGCTGCAGACAAGAAAGAGAAGAAAGAGAAGAAAGAGGCAGAACCCGTCAAGGTCAAGGTGCTGCTCAAGGAAGCACGCACAGCCATCAAGAACAGCAGCAACCAAAGCGGAGCGGAAAAAAAACTGACTGACGCTCTGTCACGCCCTGAGCTCACGAACTCAGAACGCGCAGAGATTCTCCACACCGCAGCCCTGCTACGCGAAAGCGTGAACAATGGAGAGAACACCAAGGCATATCTCAAGCAGAACTACGACACCATCACCTTCTTCTCCACCATACTCGGCATGTACGACTACGTCATGAGATGCGACAGTGTCGATGTACTGCCCAACAACAAAGGAGAGGTAAAGCCACAATACAGACAGAAGGGTAGGGAGATGCTGCTCAAATACCGCAAGAACCTCTTAGCTGGAGGCAACTTCATGGTGAAGCATCAGAAGTATGCCGAGGCCATGAGCTTCTTCAAGACGTATCTCACGAGCATGGACCACCCCATGCTCGACGGACACCTCAAGGAGCGCAACGACAGTGTGCTGCGCTATAAGGTGACATACTGGACCACCTATTCGGCCCACAATGCACAACGATACGACGAAGTGGTGAAGCATGTAGACTATGCCATTGAGGGCATGCCCGTAGACAGCATTCGTATGGCACTGATGGAGGTGAGATGCCACGCATGGGCTAATCTCGGCGACACTACGCGCTATGTGGCATCACTCGTGGAGGGTGTAAAGACTTACCCACGCGACGACTACTTCTTCCTCCACCTGATGGATTACCATCAGTCTATGCGTGAATGGGACCGCGGACTGCAACTCTCCGACACCCTCACCAAGAGGGTGGGCCCCAAGCCCGAGTACTTCTTTGCCAAGAGCCTCATGTATCGTGGCAAGGGGGATGACTACCACGTGGCTGTGATGTGCGATAGTGTACTGACGCGTGAGCCCGACCACAAAGAGGCACTCTACAACAAAGGTATCGCCCTGCTCAACATGGCCACTACACACGCAGAGACAGCACCCAAGGATGCTCGCAAGCAGATGAGCCGAAAGGACCGCGAATATCTCAACAGCCTCTACCGCGCTGCACTCACACCTATGAAACATCTGCGCGAACTTACGCCCAACGATAAAGACAAATGGGGGCGCCCCCTCTACCGCATCTATCTCTACCTCAACATGGGCAAGGAATTTGAGGAGATGGAGCGACTCCTGAAATAATGGTCGCTTCGCTTTTTAGGTTTTAGGTCGCTGTGCTTTTGAGGTTGTAGGTAGAACAACGGAACAAACAGAAAAATTAAAATCCGTTATTTCGTTAGTAAAAAAACCACCTGAAAACCTTATAATCTAATACCACCAAAAACCTAAAATATCCTATGAACACACCCTTTCTCCATATCACACGCCTTGCGGCAGGACTTATCCTCTTGCTGGCTATGCTCTGTGCGGCCTGTGTCGACATGGAGGAAAGAGCCATACACACACACGCCTACGACCTCTGCGACGAAGCCTACAAGATGCGCTACGTGAATATCGATAGTTGCGCAACGCTTGCCCACAAGAGTCTCTCACTCGTGGGTGACAACCCCAACATGCGGGCACGCGCTCTGGGCGAACTTGCCTTTGCGTCCTATATCCGCATGGACTACACACAGGCCCATGCCTATCTCGACACCATTACCACTACCTGCAATAATCAGCTCGACCTGGTGTGTGCCGACGTGATGCGCATGAAGATAGCCCAGAGGCTCAACGACGGACGTCAGTTTTTTGAGGCCCGAGGCAGGGTGGAGCAACGTCTGGCACGCATCCACCAAGAGCGTAGCGAACTCGACGACAGAGGTATACTGCGTGCAGGCTATGCCGAAAGCGAATACCACATTATTTCATCCACCTATTACTATTATCAGCGTCAAGACAGTGCATCGAGAGCTGAGATGGAGCAGGTGCTCCCCATCGTAGAGGAGAGCAGCGACACGGCTCAGAGGCTCAACTATTATTATATGGTGGGTTCGGGAGGCATCCTTGAGGGCGACACGGACAAGGTGGCCGTCGAGGAGTTTGACCTCCTCTGCAAGTGCTACATACAGAGCCGTGCCTGCCACAACCTCTACTTTATGGCCAATAGTCTGCAGGCCCTGGCCGCAACGCTGCTCGACACCACACGCCTTCATCTCATCAAACAGCAGCGCCCCGAGATACTCTCCTCGCTTGCCGAGAGCCACCAGGCATGGATGGCAGACAGCCTTCATCAGGGCGCCCACACACACACCTCATCCCTCGGAGGCTATGAGCACCTGCCCCACGCACTTGCCCTTCATTCGCTCCAGGTATTCAGCGAGTATGGCGACGACTACCAGACGGCCTGCGTATACCGCACCCTGGGCGAGATATGTTTCCAGCAGGGCAGATACGAGGAGTCGCTCAGCGAATTTCAGGCTGCCCTCGACCTCATCAGCCTCTATCATGCACGCTATTACGGCCATGCCACGGAGTATCCACGCCTGCTCACCTTCGACCCCACGCGCCTTGAGGGCCAGAGCACCGAACTCCTTTGGATACAAGACCCCACCATAGCATCACTACCCGAATGGATGGCCGGCATCCGTCAGCAGATATGCATGGTATACAGTGCCCTGGGGCAGAAACAAGCCTCAGACTACAACCGTAACATCTACCTCGACATCATCGAGAATGAGAACCAAGACGAGGAGTTGCAGAGTATCAACGACGACCTCACGCATCAGATCAAGGCCCTCGAATGGACACTCATCGGCGTGTTCCTTCTCCTCACCATCGTCGTGGCCATGATCGTGCGCTATGCACGCCACTTACATCGTCGCAACGAGCAGGAAATGCACCTGAGGCAAACCATACTCGCATACTGCAACACCCTCTCGGCCAAGGAGGCAGAGACAGCATGCACCGCAGAGGGGGGTGAGAACTTTGAGCGTCTGATGCGTCCCTACACCGATTTCCTGCGCCGCAACCGAGAGCTCATGCTCACCCTCACGGATGCACTCGAGGACATGGAGGAGGAGAAAGCCATAGCCCGCCACAAACTGTTGCAGAACAAGGAGGAGAATGCCGAACGTCGTGCCAAGGTGAGCATGGTGTATGCCATCGTGCCCTTCCTCGACCGCATCATTGCCGAGGTAGACCGCATGCATCTCAAGGGCATCGTGGAGGAGTCGCGAATAGCCTACATCGTAGAGCTCACGGAGCAGATTATCATCTACAACGACATCCTGACATCATGGATACAGATGTCGCAGGGACAGCTCTCGCTGCAGATCACCACCATACACCTCAACACCCTGCTCGACATACTCCGCCGTGGACATTTCGCCTACGATCAGGCCGGCATCACCCTCGAAGTAGACACCACGGAAGCATCTGTCAAGGCCGACGAGGCACTCACCCTGTTTATGCTCAACACGCTGGCCGACAATGCCCGTAAGTTCACCCCACGAGGCGGCAGTGTGCACATCGGCGTGACCGAGGAACCGACCTACGTGGAACTCTCGGTGACAGATACCGGTCGTGGCCTCAGCCCCGAGGACGTCGACACGCTCAACAATGAGAAGGTCTACGACCCCGCGCACATAGGCCGTGAGGCCACGGATGGCAAGGGCTTCGGTTTCGGACTGATGAACTGTCGTGGCATCATGGAGAAGTACAAGAAGACGAGTCCTATTTTCTCCGAGTGCCTGTTTGGCGTAGAGAGTCAGCAGGGTAGGGGCAGCCGCTTCTACTTCCGTCTGCCTCGCGTGCTGACGCTGCTCATCGCCGTCCTGAGCATCGCTCTCAGCACGCGGGGAGCCGCAATGCCCCCCGAGGCACTCTACGACTCGGTCTACGACGCCAACGTGGAGGGCCGCTACGACGAGGCGCTCTTCTTTGCCCATCAGGCTATCCACCAATGCGACACCGCCGACCTCGCCCTCATGGCCGACCTTCACAACGAGGCAGCCATCTCGGCTCTCGCCCTGTGCAAGTGGGCCGAATACAGCCGTCACAATAGTGCCTACACACGCCTGATGAAGCGCATGAACCAGGACAAGACCCTGCCAGAGAAATACCGCCAGCTCGCTCGTGCACACCACAACACCCGCCTGGCCATCCTCTTCCTCTGCCTCATAGCGCTCACTACAGGCCTGATGGTCTACATGCTCCTGCGCAAGCGCGTCAACCTGAGTCTCGACCTGCGTCAGCTGAGCGAAATCAATGATGCCCTCACCCGTGTGCCCGAACCCACGGGTGAAGACATCCAGACATACGCCGACACCATCTTAGGCGTACTCTACAGGGGCCTGTCGCAGCTCTATCGCCTCGATGGCATGACCATGCAGGTGGATAGCACAGAGGGCGACCACCTGATAGAAGCCACCATCGGGGCAATGTCGGCCCCCGTGGCCACCCACCCCCTCACGATATGCAGCCCCACGGGTGAGCACCACGTCATCGGACAGGTGGCCATCAGCGGCCAGGTGGACGCTTCAGACAGCATCATAGCACTCTCGCTCAGCTACGTGGCCCTCGTGGTCTACAATGCCTTAGTGTGCACCTCCCAGCAGGCCAACCACATCTATCAGATCGAAGATGAGCGCAACAGGATCACCTACGAACAGCAGCGTCTGCACGTGCGCAACCAGATACTCGACAACTGTCTCTCCACCATCAAGCACGAGTCCATGTACTACCCCGCACGCATACAGCAGTTAGCACGACGCCTGCTCCAAGCCGCTAATTTTGACAACAGGAAAAACGAAATAAACGCTTCTGTTTCTTCACTTGATACACCTACGCCTAACCCTGAGGCCGAGCGTGACGACATACACCAGCTCTACGAACTGACCCACTACTACAAGTCCATCTACACCGTGCTCAGTAGTCAGGCTGAGCGTCAGACCTCTCTGCAGGGTTTTCGTCCGCAGCGCCTCAGCGTAGCCGCCGTCATCAGCTTTGCCCTCACCAACATGCGCCTCCAGGCTCGCCGCCTGCATAGCGAGACGACACTCACCGCCGACACCTGTGACCCCAGCCTCAGCATCTGGGCTGACCAGGACCTCATCCACCTGCTCATCAAGCGTCTGCTCGAGGGCACCCTGCGCCTCCACACCACCCCCGACCACCTCCACCTCAGGGCAGAGGCTGACGGCATCGTGGTGCGCTTCACCCTCACGGCCCCCGCGTGGCAGCTCACCGAGGAGCAGATGCACACCCTCTTCATGCCGCGCCCCGACAATATACCCTACCTCATAGTGCGTCAGATCATACGCGACCACGACACCTTCAGCCGTCAGCGCGGACTGCGCATGCTCGCCCAGGCCGACGAGGGAGGTGGCACCGCCATCATCGTGACGCTCCCGGCTGGAGAAGGAGTAGGGCTTTGAGGCAAAGGGCCTAATAAGACTAATAAGACTAA
>CALZKW010000099.1 GCA_945788095.1 uncultured Prevotellaceae bacterium
CGTAGGCCTACAACAGCATTTTCCGTGCTGAAAATCGTCGTCGTAGGCCTACAACGGCATTTTTCCGTGCTGAAAATCGTCGTTGTAGGCCTACAATAGCATTTTTCCGTGCTGAAAATCGTCGTCGTAGGCCTACAACAGTAAGTTTCCGTGCTGAAAATGGCCGTTGTAGGCCTACAAAAGCTTGCCGCCATATTGCAAATGGTCTATGTCGGAGTGCTTAGTGCCTTTTATACCCCACATCAAAAAACAAAAGAGCGGCAAATGCTCCCTGTATATTGAGGAGAGCGCTCTCCCCATGGCGAGCAGTAAGTGCACAAAAAAAGGAGATAAACACATTTGTATTTACCTCCTATTCTGATTACATTAGAGCGCGCAGTATTGCTTCATCAGCATCTCTATGAGTTTGTCCACGCCCTTGATGGCCTTCGTGTTGATTTTGAGGGCTGCCTTGAGCTCACGTATGTGCATCGATGCCTGCTTGCGCTCTGCCTTGCGGAGAGGATCGCTCTTTATGGCATCCGAGTGGGCCTTGAGTGTCGCGATGGTGGCCTGTGTGAGACTGTCCTTCTCAATGGCCAGGTCGCGGTCGGCCTTGTACTGTGTGACGGACTTATAGATGAAGTCCTTCTCTGTGCCACCATGCAGGCTTTCGCTGTATGTCACGTCAGTGTTGCCCTTGTATATCTCACTCTTGCGCGCATCGATGTCGTGCACTTTGGCACGCCAGTCTGACATCAGACTGTCCATGTCGAGCGCCGAGGTCTGTGCCCAGCCCGCTGTGGAGCTGAGCACAACCATCAGTGTCAAAAGTATCTTCTTCATATATTATTCGTTAGTTTCAAATTCTGTTGCCTCTGCGCAACGTACGTTCTTGAATTCCCAGGTAGCAGCGTAGGTGTCGTTGCTGATGTAGCGGAAGGCCACCACCACGTTCTCCTTGCCGGCATAGGCCGAGAGATCGAGCGAGATGGGGTAGAAATCCCATGTCGAGCCATCTGAACGCTCACCTTGCAGGTCGGCGGTCACCTCGGTCCAATCGGCTGATGCCTGCGTGCCGCGGCCAGCATAGTTTGTGCTCACGTACACCTTGAGGTAGTCGGAGAGGGGAGTGCCGGCATACTTCTGTGCCTCCTCGAAGCGGAAGAGGGGCGCCTTGGCCTTCTTGAGATTCATCGAGGGACTGATCATCCAGGCATCGGTGGGCCACTTGATGCTGTTCTTAAAGGCACTTGCCTTCAGACCATAACTGGTAGTGGCGCTCCACACATAGGTCAGTTCGCCCAGCGAGCCCACATTCTCTGCGCTCCATCCGTAGATGCTGTAGATGGTTTCGGCATCAGTTGAGGCCAAAGCTGTGAGGGCCTGGTTGAGATAGTCCGACTTGGCTGCCCACACGCCGTCCTCGCCGAGGGTGAAGGTGACGGTCTGCGTCTCAGGTGCAGAGTCGATGATGATATTGATGGTGCCCTGCTTATAGAGGCGTATGCCCTTCATGCCCTCAGCAGCTTCTGCATAGGCGCCTGCTGACTTGTATTGAGGGCTGTAGAGGATGGTCTTGCCATTGTATACATTGGTGATGGCAAAGGTGCCGTCGCCGTTGGCCGTTGCGTTCCACCATGCCTGACTGCCATCATCGAGGTCGCCGAGGTCGTCTGCATACTGGAATGAGTTGTGTGTGTCGTCGAGGTAAACGTAGTTGCCATTGGGAGCAAGGAGCAGATAGTGGTCGTCCTCCTTGACAAATTCCCAGAGCCACTTGCTGCTGGCCTCATCCACGGCATATGCCTCAGCGCCCAGCGGAGTGACGGCCTCGGGGAAGTTGGCCGAACCGCTCAGGTAGGCATATCCGTAGCTCACGTCGCCGCTGCCTGCCAATACCTGCTCCTCACCCTCGGGGATGAGCAGATACTTGCCTGCTGCCACGCTTGTGGCCTCCACCATGGCGGCGCCGTTAGCCAGCGAATCGGTGGCCACACGGCAGGTCACATTGATGGTCGAACCGGCCGTCATGCAGTGGTATTGGCTGGTGCCCACGAGCTGCATGAGCATAGCGGGCAGATACTCCTCGGGTGAGATGCCCTTGCGGAAGTATTTGAGCTCTGCCACCGAGAGCAGTTCGCGGTAGGTAGCGCTATCGTCGTTGGCTGCCAGTGCCAAGGCCACATTGTCTGCATTGGCCGCCAGGTCGGCATAGTTGGCATCGAGGAGCTCGATGTTGTGGTTGTTCACCTGAGTGGCCTCCCACAGTTGGTTGTCCTTGCCGAAGTGGTGCTCTGTGTAGTCCTCGCAGGCGGTGAGTGCTGCCGCAGAGGCAAGGGCGCAGATGATATATCTTGTCTTCATATCTATTGTTGCGTTAGTGGGTTAGAAGTTGACTTTGAGTTTGATGCTGTATGTACGGCCAAACTGGTAGTATACGTACACATTGTCAGCCGAGGCGGCTGTCGAACTGGTACTGCTGTTGTAGGCCTTCGAGATAAACTGGTAGCCGAGCAGATTGTTGACATTGCCGCTCAATACGGCACCCACCTTACCTATATTAAACTTATAGCTGGCATGCAGGTCTACCTGGCTGGCCGAAGGTATCTTCCAGGGGTCAGCGGGTACGTTGGTTTTGCCCAGCGAGATGTTGCTGCCACTGAGGCTATAGTAGCTGTAGTTGCGGCCGTAATAGGTCCAGTCGCCACCCAGTTTGATGTCCTTGCCTATCTTGAAGTCCACACCGATGCTGGCTGTAGTCTGTGCTGAGCCACCCACGCGGATACCATCGAGGTCTACGCGACCCTGTGCATGATTGGCGCTGAAGGCATCCACCACAGCTCCGGTCTTGTCTACTGCCTGGCTGCGCTCATTGTATACGTAGCCCTCGCCCATGCCGGCCCACTGCCAGTCGCCGATAGAGAACATACCCTTGATGTCAACCCACTTGGCGGGGGTGAACTTAGCCTCGAGCTCGATGCCCATGTGCTTAGCGTCGACACCGGTCATGTTCATGTAGCCGGTCTCCTGGTTGTCCAGGGTGAGATACTTGGTCATGGTCTTGTCCATCCACTTGGTGTAGTAAGCGTTGAACTTTACGTTGGCCCAGTCGTTGCGGTAGCCGTAACCAATCTCAAACGACATGATCTTCTCGTTCCTTGCATCCTCGTTCAGGTAGTTGCTCTTGGTGGCATTCATGAAGGCACCATTGAACTTAGGTGCACGGCTGATGTAACCGAGATTGGCAAACACATTGTGGTGCTGGTCGAAGTTGTAGTTGGCTCCTGCCTTTACGTTACCGCCCAGGTAGTTGCCCACGTCGCTCTTCTCATGGTCAGCGTCATAATAGAAGCGGTCACGCTTCCAGTACGAGGTGTTGTTGATGGCACCGTTGACGTAGGCGCTGAGTCCGTTGAGGTTGTATTCAGCCTGTCCGAACACGCCCTCCTGCACCACGTAGCCCGAGTAGTCGCGATAGGCCACGTCGCCCACATAGAGCTTCTGATACTTCCAAGTGGGGTCGGCTGCCTTGTAGTTGTTGGCAGGATTGACATCGCCACGGTCCACATCGTCCATGAAATACTGACCGCCGAAGAGGTCGGTAATCTCCGTAGAGTGGTCGCCGCGGTAGTAGCGGAAGTCCAGACCGCCATAGATGTCGAGGTTGTCGTTGATCTTATTCTTGTAGGTAGAGAGCAGACCCGTCCAGATGTGGTTGTTAATGCTGTGACACATGGCCAGGTATGAACCCTCGGTGCTGGCGGCATTCTTGTTCCAGATAGCGTCATAGTCGAAGTACTGACCATCAGCTGTGCGGTTTTCGGTCTTCACCAGACCCTGGTATGCGCCATACATATCGCTGTACGATCCTGCTCCGTGGGCTTCGGCCGTGCCACCGCTACCACGTCCGATGCTCATGTAGAGAGCCGTAGAGAGGCTGCTCTTCTGGTTGATGGTCCAGTCATGGTTGAGCGAGAGCTGAGGCTTGTGATACTTGTTGCGCAGGTCGTTGTACTCCTCGCCGTGGAGGTAGCCAAAGAGGGGGTTGAAGCGATAGTTCTTGTCGCCATACTGCTGCTTGATGCGTGCCCACTCAGCTATGGTCAGGGGGCCGTAGTTGGCCGAACCGTTGCGCTGTCCGTGCTCCTGTATGGTGCCGAATCCGGTGAAGCTCAGAGTGTGTGCCTCATTGAATTTCTTGGCGATGCTGGCAAACCATGTGTAGCCCGTAAAGTCGGTGCCCTGCACATAGCCATCACCCCAGGTGCGGCTACCCAGCACGGTCATGCCCCATCCGGTCTTGCCCATGCCTGTGGAGAGGCTCAGGGTCACCTTGTTGAGTCCGTCGCTGCCCATCTGATAGCTGGCAAATCCGCCGCGCTTCTGCTCGAGGGCCTTGGTGATGATGTTGATGGTGCCGCCCACCGAGGGAGCGCTCACCTTCGAGGCACCCAGGCCTCTCTGTGTCTGCACCACGCGTGCCACCTCGCTGATACCGGCCCAGTTGCTCCAATATATGGAACCGTTCTCCATATCGTTCATGGGCACACCATTGACCATCGTAGCCACGTTGGTGTTGTCAAAGCCGCGCATGTATATCTCTGAGTCGCCCCATCCGCCGCCTTGCTTGTTGGCATGCACACCGGGTGTGGTCTTGAGCACCTCCACGAATTCCTGGCTGCCCATACGCTCCTCGATGTCGTCGGCTGTCACGTTGGTCACGGCCACAGGCGTCTTGCGGTCGAAGGCGATGGTGCCCTGCACGGTCACACCTGCCAGTGCCACGGCATCGGTCATCACCTGTAGTGTGCCCATATTGCCAGTCTTGTCGATGCTGAAGCTGGTGTCTTGATAGCCAAACATCTTGACGCTGAGCTCGCGCTTGCGGGCAGGATTACTAATGGTGAACTCACCGTTCTCGTTTGTCACTGCCTTCTGGCTGGTGCCTGCAATCTGCACCTGTGCACCGATGATGGGTTCGCCATCCTCTGCATCCACCAGTTTGCCCTTCACGGTCGTTTGGGCCATAGCGGTGCATCCCGTCATGAGGAGCATGCCCACGGCCAGTCTTCTGATTTTCCTTTGCATAATGATGATATTGATTGTTGATTTTGTTTCGTTGCAAAGATACAACTTATTGTGAGTAAATAGAAAACGAGAGGCATGAAATTTCTGTTTCACACCTCTCGTCCATATCGTAGTCTTTCTTAGAATGTCATCTTGAGCATACGGGCACCATGTGCGGGCACGCATACCTCTGCGGGAGCCTTCGTGCTGAAACTGATGACGAAGGGATCGTTGGTCAGCAGTCCCTGAGCCTTGATCTTATCCTGCTCCTTGAGACCGAAGTACTCAAACACGTGTGCGGGGATATTCACCTCGATGGTGTTGTCCTCGTCGCTGAAGTTGACCACCACCAGAATTAACTCATGAGCGCTGCGGCGCAGGAAGGCGTAGTGGCGGGCAGGGTTGAAGTGCTCGGTGCGGGGGTTGGCATACATGAGGTCGTAGAACTCACCATCGCGCAGCGCCTCTTCCTGATTGCAGAGGTTGAGCACACGGCTGTAGAACTGCTGCAGACTTACCTCGGTGGGGGTTAGCTTGCGGTTGTCAAAGCGGCCGTTGTTGCGCCAATGGCGTATCTTGGTCACGCTCCAGTAGTCGAAGATGGTGGTGCGACCGTCGCGTCCGCTGAATCCCTCGGCATCCATGCCGCGCTCACCCAGTTCCTGACCGAAATAGATCATCATGGGGTTGCGCCCCATGCATGCGCTCACTACGAGAGGAGCCATACCCTTCTCTGCATCGCCTGCGAAGAAGGCGCTGGCCAGGCGCTGCTCATCGTGATTCTCAAGGAAGTTGAGCATGTGGTCGCGTATGTCGTCAATCTTCTGCCAGCACTCGGTGATGGATGTGGCATTGGCGTTGCCGCAGGTCACAGCGCGCAGGGTGTCGTAGAGACCCACCTTGTCGTAGAGGTAGTCGAAACCGCCGCGGTGGATATAGTTGCGGTACTCGCCGGGATTGTAGACCTCTGCGATGAATATCAGTTCGGGATGTGCCTCCTTGACCTTAGCGATGGCCCACTCCCAGAATTCCACGGGCACCATCTCTGCCATGTCGCAGCGGAAACCGTCGATGCCCTTGGCTGCCCAGTAGAGCAGGATGTGGAGCATCTTATTCCAGGTGTCGGGGATGGGGTCGAAGTGGCATGCACGACCGCCCTGATAGTCCACGCCATAGTTGAGCTTCACCGTCTCATACCAGTCGTTCTTCGAGGGCCACGCACCGAAGTTGTCGTTGCCGGTGGCCTTGGCGGGATACTCGTGGTAGCCCTGCATGTCAAACTGAGCGTTGAGAGCCTCCCCGGGGATATAGTAGAAATTGTTCTGGGGATTGAAGGCATGGAAGGGATTGTCGCCGGCACCAAAGTCGTTCACGCCCTCGGGCGCCACGTCACTATGGTACTGACGGGCCACGTGGTTGGGCACGAAGTCGATGATGACCTTCATGCCAGCCTGGTGGGTGCGCTCCACGAGGTCCTCGAACTCCTGCATACGGGCAGGCACGCTGCTCGCCAGGTCGGGGTCGATGTCGTAGTAGTCGCGTATGGCGTATGGCGATCCAGCTTTGCCCTTGATTACGCCGGGGTGGTCGCTGGGTATGCCAAACATGCTGTAGTCGCTCTGTGTGGCATGTTCGATCACACCTGTGTACCAGATGTGCGTCGTGCCGAGCATGCGAATCTGCTCCAGAGCCCTTGGGGTGAAGTCATTGAGCAGACCACATCCGTTGGTGTTCCGGTCGCCGTTGGGTTCGCATGTGCGGTTGTTGTTGCCGAACAGGCGTGGCAGGACTTGATAGATAATGATTTTCTCCATTATTCTTCTTTAGATACCCTGAATGGTTACACCTTCTACGCCCTTGGCAATCTTGCTGATCATGCCCTGAAGAGCCTTGCCGGGACCGCACTCGGTGAATTCGCGGGCACCTGCCTCGAGCATGTTCTGCACCTCCTGGGTCCATCGTACGCTTGCGGTGAGCTGAGCGATGAGGTTCTCCTTGATCTCAGCTGCGTCGGTGTGAGCCTTGGCGTCTACATTCTGGTATACGGGGCACTTGGGAGTGTGGAACTCAGTGGCCTCGATAGCTGCCTGGAGCTCATCCTTGGCGGGCTGCATGAGGGGGCTGTGGAAGGCACCACCTACGGGCAGCACCAGTGCACGCTTAGCGCCAGCGGCCTTGAGCTTCTCGCAAGCTGCGTTGATGGCATCGATATTTCCGCTGATTACCAGCTGGCCGGGGCAGTTGTAGTTGGCAGGCACTACGATGTTGCCGTCGGTGCTTACCTCCTGGCAGATCTGCTCGATGGTCTCATCGCTCACGCCGATGATGGCTGCCATGGTGCTGGGAGTTGCCTCGCATGCCTTCTGCATGGCAAGTGCACGAGCGTGTACCAGACGGAGACCATCCTCGAAGTCCATGGCACCGGCTGCTACCAGGGCGCTGAACTCACCCAGTGAGTGGCCACCCACCATGTCGGGCTGGAATGCATCGCCCATGCAGATAGCGCTGATGACGCTGTGGAGGAATACTGCAGGCTGGGTCACCTTGGTCTGCTTCAGTTCCTCAGCGGTACCCTCAAACATGATGTCGGTGATGCGGAAACCGAGTATCTCGTTAGCCTTCTCAAACAGGGCCTTAGCCTGCTCATTGGTCTCGTACAGGTCCTTGCCCATACCAGTAAACTGTGCTCCCTGACCGGGAAATACGAATGCTTTCATTGTCTCTTTTTATCTTAAAAATCAGTTGTTCTTATCTATCAAGTGAGGCCTACTGCCTCATGTTAGTTGCAAAGGTACACTTATTTGCTCCTATAAACGTAAAAAGCACACCTCTTTTCATACTTTAGGTGTGCTTTAATTGATATGTGTCAAGTGTGATGTCGGCTCACACAAATCTGGGAATCTCCACGGGCATGCCTCCGGCCAGGGCGGAGCGTTGTGAGAGTTCTGTTATACAACTCCATTCGGCTGCATCATAGACATCCATGTCGAGGGCATGCCCCTCGTGGAGTGCCTCGATGAGGCGGCGGTCCATGGCATAGTTCATCACGTTGGGCACGCCGATTCTCTTGCCCTCCTCGATGATGGCCTTCAGGGGATTGGCTATGTAGGCTTCGCAGCGCTGTGTGGCCTCCTCGCCCATGGTGGCTTCTTCGCCGTCGAGCATCATGCATGCCGTGGGGTATTTCTGCAGGAAACCGCGTGTGCCACACACTGTCTGCATGCGGTTGTAGGGGCGGGGTGTGCATACATCGTATTGCAGCAGGATGGTGCGGCCGAGGTGGGTCTTGATGAGGGTATTGTTGATCTTGTTGGGGGCAGTCATCGAGGTGAGCGTCTCGAGGTAGTCGCCGCGGTGGATGCCCAGTATCTGGCATATCGGGCCGAGCCCGTGGGTGGGGTAGGGGTTGCCGGCGTGGGCCGTAGAGGCCTGGTTCATCCATCCCTTGTGGTATCCGCCGTTGCGCTCGTCGGCGGCATAGCGGTCGCGCAGGTCGTGTATGTAGGCGCCCTCCAGGTGGGTGATGTCGCCGAGCAGACCCTCGCCGATGATGCCCATTGTGCCCAGGTGGAAGGTGTCATAGCAGCAGTTTTCGAGCATCACACAGTGGCGCTGTGTAGCCTCTGCTGTGCGCACCAGTTGCCAGCACTCGTCTACGCTCATCGCAGCGGGCACCTCGAGCGCCACATGCTTGCCACACTCCATGGCATAGGTGGCCATCTCGGCATGGCTGGCCCAGTCCGTACATATATATACGATGTCCACGCGGTCGCTCTCGCATATCTTGCGCCAGCGCTCCTCGCCGTAGAAGGTGGCCGGCTCCATACGTCCGTGCTCGCGCAGGATGGCGATGGCCTGCTCCAGATTCTCACCCCTGAGGTCGCTCAGGGCCGTGATCTGTGAGTGGGGCACCACCATGTAGCGTCGCAGGGTAACCAGTCCGCGGTTGCCCAGTCCTATCAGTCCGATACGCACCGTATCGATGGGGTTGCATGTAAGGTTGATACAATTGCTCATCTCTGGTCACAAAGGTACGCATTTTTGCCCACAATGTGGTCGGATGCGGGGCCGATTTGTGAAAAACATAGGTAGAAAGGGTAGAAATCATGGGCATTTTGTTAGGCGGTAAACAAAAATTAAGTATTTTTGCGCTTATTAGAAACCTCTTAAATAGAATAAGGATATGACAACCAGCAACAATCATTTGGTCATCATGGCCGGTGGCGTGGGCAGCCGCATATGGCCCATGAGTACGCAGGAATACCCCAAGCAGTTTGTCGACGTATTGGGATGTGGCAAGACGCTCATACAGCTCACGGCTGAGCGCTTTGAGAATGTGGTGCCTGTCGACAACATCTGGGTTGTCACCAGCGATGCCTATGCTGACATCGTGCACGAGCAGTTGCCTCGTATTCCCAAGGGTAATATACTCAGAGAGCCATGTCGACGCAACACTGCACCATGCATCGCCTACGTCAGCTGGCGCATCAAGGCCCAGAACCCCAAGGCCAACATCGTGGTGAGCCCCAGCGACCATATCGTTACGGACGTCAAGGAGTTCCAGCGTGTCGTAGGCAGCGCCCTCAGATTTGCAGGCGAGAGCGATGCTATTGTCACGCTCGGTATGAAGCCCACGCGCCCCGAGACTGGCTACGGCTACATACAGGCCGACCTCAGCGAGGCATGTGCGCGCAATCGTGAGATATTCCGTGTCGACTCTTTCCGCGAGAAACCTCAGCTCGAGGTGGCCAAGCAGTATATCGCTCGTAATAATTTCTACTGGAATTCGGGCATCTTCATCTGGAACGTCAACACCATTGTCAACGCTCTCCGCATCTATACCCCAGAGCTCTCTGCCATCTTCGAGCAGATGCTGCCCATCTATGGCACCGACAGCGAGCAGGCCACCATTAATGAGGAGTTCCCCAAGTGTCAGAACATCTCTATTGACTATGCCGTCATGGAGCGTGCAGAGGAGATCTATGTCTTCCCCGCCAGTTTCGGATGGAGCGACCTTGGCACATGGGGTTCGCTCTATGAGAACACACAGAAGGACACCGCTGCCAATGCTCTCATCGGTCCCCGCATAGAGATGCACGACTCACACAACTGCATTGTGCATACCACCGGTGAGCGCCGCGTAGTCATTCAGGGTCTGGATGGATATATCGTGGCTGAGAAGGACGGCACCCTCCTCATCTGCAAGCTCAGCGAGGAGCAGCGCATCAAAGACTTTATCGACGGCAAATAGGCCGCCATCACCCATCATAAGAAAAGGCTGGAGTAGTCATTCGTGACTGCTCCAGCCTTTATTGATTTCTGCATCTGCTATGTTTGTGCTCCGTAGGTATGATGGTGATGAGGCGCAAGTGGCATGGTTGCGAGGGGTAATTGGGAGTCTTATGGGTGAATATGACAACGGAACGAGCAGAAGAGGTGTTTTAACCCAAATCGGTTATTAGAAAAGAAAAAAAGCAATATTATGAGATAATTTACGATTTGCAGGTAGCATCAATAACACAATCAGCCTCTGAAGGAGGCTTATAACATAGCACAGGGGCGAGCCCCTGTGTAAGGTAGTATCACACACTCTCTACCACCGTAGGGGGTGCATAACAATTGGTTATGCGCCCCTAAGCAGGAGCAAGAAATGAGGAGTCATGTAGCGTAGGGGCAAGCCCCTACGCTATTTTATTAGGCACCTACAGCGCCCTCTCAGACTTGTATCGAATAGATCCTAATTTAAGTTTCGGGAGTTAGGAACTCCCGAAACTTAAATTCTTTACTCTGAACCATTGCCCGGAATCCTGCGAGAAAACATGGGTTTTTGAGTTAGTGGGTAACTCTATTATAGTTAGTGGGTAACTCTATTATAGTTAGTGGGTAACTCTAATATAGTTAGTGGGTAACTCTAATATAGTTAGTGGGTAACTC
>CALZKW010000100.1 GCA_945788095.1 uncultured Prevotellaceae bacterium
GTACTGAGATTTGGGTTCGTTTGCTCCATACTTTTTGTATTAGATGGTGCAAAGGAAAACCATATTTCTCACTCACTAAAGGTTATCGGAATTAATAAAAAACTAACAGCGCAAGGTAAGAATTGTCACCCTGCGCTGTTTGCCTTTTGTAATCATTCTGGAGAAGGAGCCGCCTTGACATAGCGAGCAGGAACGACATCCCACAGATGCTAAATATTGTAGTTCACACCCAATGAGAGCCACTCCTTCATCATGAAGTAATCCTTCTTGCCCTTGAATCGGGGAGCGCTATCATCAAACTTGGGATAGAAGAAGAACTTGGTGTTGAGGTACTTGTTGATATTAAATTCGATGGTATTCTCGAATTGGATGTCAGTATAGTCGAAATTGCTGAACCAATAGAAACGAGCTCTCCAAGAGATATTCTTGGCCAACTTGAGCGTATAGTTGATGTTGATATTCGGACCGAAGGTGTGCTTCGAGTGCTCACCCTCATCCACACCATAGCGTGTAGCCAGCGCAGCACGCTGCACGTACTTCATATTGTAGGCCAAGGGGGCAATATAGACAGATCCTGAGAAGCGCTTGAGATTGAACTTATAGTCGAGACCCATACTGATGACCATGTGTAGGGGCGAGAAGATATCGGTGGTGACATTATCGGAATTGCTGTCGTAATTCTTCACAATCTGCGTCCACGTCTGCACCTGGCCCGTATAGTACCAATGTTTGGCAGCCTGATAGCCCAGTTTGGAGGTAAGTCTGATGAGGTTGGAGGTGGGTTTGAAGTCGTGGTGTGTATCACTCTTGCTGGTCTGGAAGCCCAGCTGTGCCTCGAGACGATTCTCCCACTGTATCTTCTGCTTATTATCAAACTTGAGGTTGAGCGTCAGCTGCGTCAGGGCCGAGTAGTTGTTCTCACCGCCCTGATACCAGTTTTCGGAGAAGTAAGACTGCGTGAAGTTGATCGACCCATTACCATTAAACTTCCAAAAGTTGGGGCGATGTGTCTGCACAACCACGGGCTCGATCTCGGTGTCGAGTTCGAGCATAGAGGCATTGTCTGAGAGACGCACATCAAGGGGTGCCGTCTGCTTCATATCCTCAATGAATCCTCCGGCCTGAGATATCTGAGCCTGCGTGCGGCGGAAGAGCCATGGCTTGCTAACATACATACGACTCAGCATGTCGTTGGTGGCACGATGGCGCACCAGATTGTCATCTTCGCCAGGATACAGGCACACAGGGGGCACCCTACGCTGAGTAAACTCAGAGCACCACTCCACCCCCATCTGCTGCTGCAAGGGGCTGTCGTAGAGCGTGCCCTCGAGGAGCATCGGATAGTAATAGGGATTGTCCGTCACGTCGTCGACCTCTACGGAGTCCTTGCGACGTATGCTGTCCATGAGCGCCTCGAGCTGCTGGCGATAGGTATCGGCGAGCAACTGCAGACTATCGATGGTCTGGGCTGAAGAGCGACACAAACTGTCTGCCTGTGAGGTGGCATGTCTGGCTCTCGACTGAGCCGAACGACCATAGTGACGGGAGCGCTGCGCCGAGAGCGGAAGTGCCATTATGAGGGCTATGATAATGCTTAGTATTCTCATCTTTAGTACACAATTTGGCCGCAAAGATAGTGATTTTGAAGAACAACGCCCCCGTATGTGAATAAAAAAGTGTACCTTTGCGCATTATATAAGGAATAGAAACAAACAAAATCAATAAAACCAATGGACAAATCATCTATCATCGGCTACTCGCTCATCGGCGTGGTGCTGATAGGATCAATGTGGCTCAACCAGCCCAGCGAGGCTGAGCGCCTCGAGGCTATGCGTCAGGATTCTATCGCCGACGTGGAGCGCCAGAAGGCCGAGCAGAAGCAGGCTGCCCAGCAGAAGGCTGCCGAGAAAGCACGCGTAGAGGCTGCGGCCAATGACTCAGCCGCACTCTTCTTCCAGAACCTCCAGGGCGAGGCCAAGGAAGTGGTACTCAAGAACGACCTCGTCACCCTGACCCTCAACTCGAAGGGTGGCGTAGTGGAGAAGGCTGAGATAACCAGCGGCATCGGTATCAAGAATGGCAAGACCGTTACCCTCTTTGACCAGAACTCGGCACGACTCAACATGATGCTCGCGGCCAAGACTACCAACATCAGCACCGAGGATATGTACTTCGAGGTGGTAGACCACAGCGACTCGACAGTCACCATGCGACTGGGCGAGGAAGGCAGCAAGAAACTCGACATCTGCTACACACTGCCCGCCGGTTCGTACATGCTCGACATGACCGTACAGGCACAGGGACTCGCAGGCGACTTCGCCCCCAACACCAAGACCATGGACATCGAGTGGGTGGAGCACGTGCGCCAGCAGGAGAAGGGCTTCGACTTTGAGAACCGCTACTCCGAACTCACCTACCGCCTCAAGGACGACGACGTAGAAACCGTGACCAACGACACCGAGAAGCCCAAGGAGGCCCTCGACTGGGTGGCATACAAGAACCAGTTCTTCAGCTGCATCCTCATTGCCCACCAGGACTTCACCGACGCCGTCATCACCAACCAGATGAACGAGCAGCCCAAGAAGCCCGTACGCGGCGAGAGCATCCTCAAGGTTGACTCCGTGCAGATGAAGACCCTCTTCGACCCAGCCGGCAAGCAGACCACACTGATGCAGATGTATGTAGGTCCCAATGACTTCCAGCACCTCAAGGCTACCAACGAACTGGGCACCGTGAAGAAGGATCTCGAACTGCAGAACCTCGTGTACTTCGGATGGCCCATCGTACGCTGGATCAACCGTTTCTTCATTCTCTACCTCTTCGACTGGCTCACAGCCATCGGTCTGCCCATGGGTCTGGTGCTCCTCTTCCTGACCATCATCGTCAAGGCGCTGGTATACCCCGCACAGAAGAAGAGCTTCCTCAGCAGCGCCCGTATGCGCGTACTGAAGCCTAAGGTGGACGAACTCAACAAGAAGTATCCACGCCAGGAGGACGCCCTGAAGAAGCAGCAGGAGACCATGCAGCTCTACTCATCATACGGCGTGAGCCCCATGGGAGGCTGTCTGCCCATGCTCATCCAGATGCCCGTCTTCATTGCCCTCTTCAACTTTATCCCCAATGCCATCCAGCTGCGTGGTGAGAGTTTCCTCTGGGCCGACGACCTCAGCGCCTATGACGACCTTATCAACTGGGGCACCCACATCTGGGGTCTGGGCGACCACCTGAGCATCTTCTGCCTCCTCTTCACCATCACCAATATCGGCAACACCTGGATCAGCATGCGTCAGCAGCAGAACCAGATGATGAGCCCCGAGCAGGCACAGCAGATGAAGATGATGCAGTGGATGATGTACCTCATGCCTCTGATGTTCTTCTTCGTATTCAATGGCTACTCGAGCGGTCTGTCATACTACTACTTCCTCAGCGGTATCACCAGCATCATCATCATGTGGGTGCTCCGCAAGACCACAGACGACAAGAAGTTGATGGCTCAGATGGAGGAGTACAAGCGCAACAATGCCAACCGTCCAGGTGGCGGCGGTCTGAGCGGACTCGCAGCACGCATGCAGGAGATGCAGCGCATGGCCGAGGAGCAGCAGAGAATGCGAAACCAAAATTAACCCGCGGACGGGCCGGATGATGCCGGAATAGCCCGGGAATATCTGAGCATTCCAGATATTCCCGGAAATCCGGAGCATCCGGCTCGCTCCCTATAATCCCCACAATCATGATTAAGCAACTCACAATGGCAATACTGACCTGTGCTGCTACTGCAGCAATGGTGAGTTCATGCGGCGAACCAGAGCCCGTGAACAAGCACGAGATGACACTCGAGAGCGACCGACTCACTCCCGAGGTGCTCTGGGCCATGGGACGCATCGGCGCCAAGACAGCCAGTCCTGATGGCCAGAAGATAGCCTACACCGTCAGCTACTACAGCGTAGAGCTCAACAAGAGCCAGACACACATCTACCTGATGAATGCAGACGGCTCGGAGAATACCTGCCTCACCACGGGTGCTGACAGCGAGACGGACCCCACATTCATCGCCGAGGGTAAGCGCATAGCCTACCTCACGGATGGACAACTGTGGAGCATGAACCTCGACGGCAGCGACCGACAGAAACTCACCGAGGGTGATCCTCTGGGTGGCTACCTCTTCTCACCCGATGAGAAGAAGGTCATCCTCATCCGCGAAGTACCTGCCACCAGCAGCATCGCTCCCAAGGAGGAGGACCTGCCTCTGGCCTCAGGACTTGTCATCAACGACATGAACTACAAGCACTGGGACCAGTATGTCACCGCCATCCCCCACATCTTCCTGGCCGACTTCGACGGCAAGAAGGTGAGCCCGGAGGCCAAAGACATCCTCGAGGGTGAGCCCTACGAATGTCCCATGCTGCCCTTCGGAGGCACCGAGCAGCTCGCATGGAGCCCCGACAGCAAGACCTTGGCCTACACCTGCCGCAAGAAGGTGGGCGTGGCCTACGCCTCGAGCACCGACTCAGACATCTATCTCTACGACACCACCACGGGCAAGACCACCAATGTGTGCAAACCCGAGGGATGGCAGGAGCCCGAGATGGACACCACCATCAGCCTGCAGCACCAGGCCAAGAACCAAAGCCAGGTGGACATCAACGCCGGCTACGACCAGGATCCTCAGTTCTCGCCCGACGGCACTAAGCTGGCCTGGAAGAGCATGGAGCGTGATGGCTATGAGAGCGACCGCAAGCGCCTCTGCGTACTCGACCTCAAGACAGGCACCAAGACCTACGTGACGGAGCAGTTTGAGAGCGATGTGGACGACTTCGCATGGGCTCCCGACAACCGTACCCTCTACTTCATCGGTGTATGGCACGGCCGCTGCCTCGTCTACAGCACCAACCTCGAGGGCGAAGTGAAGCAGCTCGCTGAGGGCAACTACGACTTTGGCAGCATCCAGCTCATGCCCGATGCCAAGCAGCTGCTGGTGAGCCGCCACAGCATGTCGGCCCCCGACGATCTCTATCTGCTCACCATAGCCGACAAGAGCCTCAAGCAGATCACCCAGGAGAATGACCATCTGCTCTCACAGCTCACCTTCGGCGAGGTCAAGGAGCGCTGGGTGAAGACTACAGATGGCAAGGAGGAACTCTGCTGGGTCATCTATCCCCCCCACTTCGATGCCAAGAAGAAGTACCCCACCCTGCTCTTCTGCGAGGGAGGTCCACAGAGTCCCGTGAGCCAGTTCTGGAGCTACCGTTGGAACTTCCAGATAATGGCTGCCAACGACTACATCGTCATTGCCCCCAACCGCCGCGGTCTGCCAGGCTTCGGCATGGAGTGGCTCGAAGAGATATCCGGCGACTACAGCGGCCAGTGCATGCGCGACTATCTCTCGGCCATCGACGACCTGGCCAAGGAGCCCTATGTGGACACAGAGCGTCTGGGGTGTGTGGGAGCCTCATTCGGAGGTTATAGTGTATACTGGCTGGCCGGTCACCACGACAAGCGCTTCAAGGCCTTCATCGCCCACGATGGCATTTTCAATACTCAGCAGCAGTACGTGGAGACAGAGGAGATGTGGTTCCCCAACTGGGACCTCGGAGGCAGCCCCGACCGTCTGCCCCAGGCCAAGGCCTTCACCGAGAGTCCCCACCTGTATGTAGACAAGTGGGACACCCCCATCCTCTGCATCCATGGCGAGAAGGACTACCGCATCCTCCACTCTCAGGGCCAGAGCGCCTTCTCGGCAGCCCGCATGCACGGCATACCCGCCCAGCTCCTCCTCTATCCCGACGAGAATCACTGGGTGCTCAAACCCCAAAACGGAGTGCTCTGGCAGCGCACCTTCTTCCGCTGGCTGGATAAGTGGCTACGCCCCACCCCCGCCTCCACCAAAGGGGAGGAGCCTAAGACTAATGACTAATTAGGCCAATAACTTACAGCACTTCTAATAATAACTTCAAATAACAATTTTCCCTACACCGCCCCACCAACGAGAGGGGCTGAGGCTCCTCCCCCACGGGGAGGGCGGAAATGGGGCCACAACAATTATGGAAAAACTTAGCAATAGCGCTGCTATGCGCTGGACCGCCCTCATCATCGTGTCCGTTACGATGATGTTCGGCTATTTCTTCACCGATGTAATGTCACCCCTCGAGCCCCTGCTCACCGCAGCCAAGGGCGCTGAGGGCGGTATGGGCCTGGGATGGAACTCGTCAGAGTACGGATGGTTCTCAGGTGCCTACGGACTGATGAACGTATACCTCCTGTTGCTCTTCTTCGGTGGTATCATCCTCGACAAGTTTGGCATCCGCTTCACAGGTCTGCTCTCCACAGCCCTGATGTTTGGCGGAGCACTCATCAAGTATTGGGCCGTGAGCAAGGACTTCGGCGATACCACTATCTGGGTGCCCTTTGGCGGCGACGTACAGGCCCAGGTGGCCTATGCCGGTCTGGGCTTTGCCATCTACGGCGTAGGTTGTGAGATAGCCGGTATCACCGTGAGCAAGGTCATCGTCAAGTGGTTTACGGGTCACGAACTCGCCCTCGCCATGGGTCTGCAGGTAGCATTGGCACGTATCGGTACAGCCGCAGCCCTCGGTGCATCGCTCCCCATCGCCAAGGCTATGGGCGGTGTGAGCGCCTCAGTAGGTCTGGGTGCAGCCTGCCTCTGCATTGGTATGATCTCATTCATTGTCTACAATGTGATGGACAAGAAGGAGGACGCTGCAAGCCAGAACACCGACAGCGAGAAGAGCGAGGATGGCTTCAAGTTTGGCGACCTCGGTATGCTCTTCACCAACCGCGGTTTCTGGTACATCACTCTACTCTGTCTCATGTTCTATGCAGGCGTATTCCCCTTCCTCAAGTTTGCCACCAAACTGATGGTATTCAAGTATGGTGTAGACCCCGAGTTGGCTGGTCTTATCCCCGCCATGCTCCCCTTCGGCACCATCTTCCTGACCCCCTTCTTCGGTGGCATCTACGATAATAAGGGCCACGGCGCCACACTGATGATCATCGGCTCCGTGCTGCTCTGTCTCGTACACACCATCTTTGCCCTGCCTCTCCACAGCGTAGTGGTGGCCATTGCGGTGATGGTCGTGCTTGGCGTGGCCTTCGGTCTGGTGCCCTCAGCCATGTGGCCCTCGGTGCCCCATATTATCCCCATGAAACTCCTGGGTACAGCCTACGCCGTGATTTTCTACATCCAGAACATCGGCCTCTCGATGGTGCCCATGTGGATTGGCGCAGTCAACGACAAGAACACCTCGGCCGATGGTGTGATCGACTACACCGAGTCGATGACCATCTTCGCCGGTTTCGGTCTCGTGGCCATCCTCATCGCCATCCTGCTGCGCATCGAGGACAAGAAGAAAGGCTACGGACTGGAGAAGCCAAACATCAAGTAAAGACATAACACACTTAGTGCACATCTGGGCTAATTGGGCTGGTAAGACTCATTAGACTTATTGGACCAATTAGCCCTTTTCCAATACTAAACACACCATGAAGAAGATTTTCTTTATCCTTTCTTGCCTGCTGCTCACATCTGCAGCATGGAGCCAACAGTATGAGCGCCAGAAGGAGCAAAGGGCAGAGGCCAATGTCTGCCTCACCACCTTTGAGCAGGGCCGCACACAGTTATTCAACTTCGACTGGCGATTCCACCTCGGCAACCCCAAGGGGGCTGAGCAGATGGGCTACGACGACTCAAAGTGGCGCACTCTGGACCTCCCTCACGACTTCCAGTTCGAGCAGCCCTGGGACGAAGAGTGCGGAGGTGCCCGAGGTTTCAAACCCATGTGTGAGGGATGGTATCGTAAGCAGTTTGTGGTTCCCCAGGAGTGGGAGGGCCGCGAGGTGCTCATCGACTTTGGCGGCATCATGTACTATGGCGACGTCTATGTCAACGGCCACAAGGTGGCATCCACGGAGTATGGCTACTTGGGCTTCGAGGCCGACATATCCAAGTATCTGAAGTATGGCGAGCAGAACCTCGTGGCCGTCTATGCCAACACGGGCAAGGTGAATGGCTCAAGATGGTACACGGGTGGCGGACTCTTTCGCGACGTGAAGCTCCATCTGCAGAATCCCACCCACATCTCGCGCCACGGAGTCTACGTCCATACACCCGAGGTCACCGATGCCCAGGCGAAGGTGCAGGTGGTGGTCGATGTCACCAACTTCCGCGACCACCACACCGTGGTGCGCGCCACGGTGCGCAACCGTGAGGGCAAGGCCCTGGCCAGCACAGAGGCCACCATGAATCGCCTCACCAAGCACCGCCACGACGAGGTCAGTCTGCCCACAATGGACATCCACAGTCCCCACCGATGGGACATCGACGACCCCTATTTATATAAGGTAGAGGTGGAGGTCATGGCCGACTCCATGCTCGTGGACCGCCGCACAGAGACCTTCGGCATCCGCACCATCGAGTACGGACCCAAGTTCGGATTCCGACTCAATGGCCGCAAAGTCTTCCTCAAGGGCATGGCCAACCACCACGATATGGGAGCCCTCGGGGCAGCCTCATTCGACCGCGGCATCATACGCCAGATGGAGACCATGAAGCAGTTTGGCTTCAACTGCCTCCGCTGCTCGCACAACCCCTACAGCGAGAGCCTCACCCACATCGCCGACTCGCTGGGCATCCTCATCGTCGACGAGCTCATCGACAAATGGAGCGACGACGAGTACTGGGGAGGCCGCAAACCATTCATGCAAATATGGCCCGAACTGATCAGGGAGTGGACCACACGCGACCGCAACTGCCCCAGTGTCATCCTCTGGAGCCTCGGCAACGAACTGCAGACACGCCCCAACTGGAGCGGATATGACACCAACGACTGGGGCATCACCACCTACCGCGTGTTCGACCAGATGGTGAAGCGCTACGACCGCACACGTCCCACCACCGTGGCACAGTTTCCCGCCCGTGCAGGAGCCATCAGAGAGGAAAAGGAATTTCGCACCTACTTCGCCCCTCCCGAATTAGGTTGCGCCACAGAGGTCAACAGTTTCAACTATCAGTGGGACTGCTATCCCAAGTACTTCGAGTATGAGCCCAACCTCATCCTCTTCCAGAGCGAGGCTGTGACCAACCAACTCGTGGCTCCATTCTACGGCATGGACCAACGTCGCACCGTGGGTCTGGCCTACTGGGGTGCCATCGAATACTGGGGCGAGAGCAACAAGTGGCCCAAGAAGGGGTGGAACTACAGCTTCTTCTCCCACACCCTCGCCCCCTACCCCCAGGCCTACCTCATCAAGGGTGCCTTTGAACCCGAAGAGCCCGTGGTGCGCATCGGTGTGATGAATGGCGGCGAGAGCATCAGCTGGAACGACGAGAAGGTGGGCCAACGCACCTACGCAGAGTCGTGGAATCATCCCGAAGGCTCCAGCCAGCACGTCGTGGCCTTTACGAATGCCGACGAGGTGGAACTCATCGTCAACGGCAAGAGCCAGGGCCGCAAACCGAACGACACGACCAATGTCTTCCGCCGCGGCAGCATTGCCTGGCCCCGGGTAGCCTACGAGCGGGGAGGAGCCATCGAGGCTATAGCCTACAGGGGAGGCGTCGAGGTGGCACGCCACAAGATAGAGACCACAGGCCCAGCCGTGGGGCTCCGCATCGAGACCGAGCGCCCCACCATGACGGCTGATGGCATGGACCTGCAGTACATTCACGTCTATGCCGTCGACAAACGGGGACACCGAGTGCCCACAGCCGACCACGAGGTGACCATCAGCGTGGAGGGCCAGGGCCGACTCCTCGCTGTCGACAATGGCGACCACTACACCGACCAGCTCTTCCTCGACACCCCCACCAAGCGTCTGAAGGACGGCTCGCTGCTGGCCATTATACGCTCCACACGCCAGGCCGGCAAGGTGAAAGTGACAGCAAAAGCCACAGGTTTGGGCACAAAGTCGCACACTTTTGTAGCGAGTGTGCAATAATTGTCGTACCTTTGCAGCCGTAAACGAATAACAAACCCCTTCAAAACGCAAACAATTATGAAGCGATTCTTTATGGCGTTGCTCTGCTGCATGATGGCATTTGCAACCTCAGTAATGGCACAGACCAAGGCCGACGACATCGTGGGCACCTACAAGGCAGTGCAGAATGGTGTGAACTCTAAGGTGAAGATCTTCAAGGTGGCTGGTGGCTACCGTGCCCAGGTCATCTGGGTGGACAACCTCAAAAAGGAGGATGGCTCTATCCGCACCGACGAGAAGAACCCCGACAAGTCGAAGCGTGGTGTACGTGCCGACCAGATAGTGCTCGTAGACAAGGTGACCTTCCAGGACGGCGAGTGGACCAACGGTAAGATTTACGACCCCACCCGCGGTAAGACTTTCAAGGTGTGCATCACCTTCAAGGACGCCAAGACCCTCAAGGTAAAGGGCTCATGGGGCCCCTTCAGCGAGTCGGTATACTGGACAAAACTGTAACGACCATCCAATAGATAACTATTCTTCATAACCCAGAAGCACCAGCCGTGAGGTTGGTGCTTCTTTGTGCTATATCCCACACCTCACGGAGATATGGGTTCTGTCATCATAAGACCCATATCCTGACACCACAGGATATGGGTTTCAGTACCCTCAAGACCCATATCTTTTTCAGACAACATATGGGGCAAATGAGGCAATAAATTATGGTTTAGCAGGGAGATTGGGGAACAACGGAACGAATGGGAAGCCCCCTCTAACTCCCCCAAGGGGGAGAATATCTGATGCGCGGCTACGAATAA
>CALZKW010000101.1 GCA_945788095.1 uncultured Prevotellaceae bacterium
CATTGCCGTCCTGGAACGGATGGATGCTCTCGAAACGCCAATGGTATTCAGCGAGGGTGTGGATGGTCACGTCCTTTTGGGTGTGATACCATTCTTGTAAGGACTTCATTTCCTTTGCAACATTAGAAGGCTTGCAGGTCTCACGGCCACCAACTTCGTTTGCCAACTGCTTGTAGTCACCCACATTGAAGTAGGACTTTTGGGCATCAGCAGTTCCTGTTTTGAGGATGCGGTGAAACTCCTTGATTATTGCCTCTGTGAGCGGTTGCTCGATGGTGCGCAGCAGGTAGTCGAAGGCAACGAAATGATTGGTTGTCTCTATGATGTCATCCACGGGTACAGCTTCCTGATCCTTGAAGCCGATGGTGCGGGTTTCAAAGATGTAGCGGGTCTGCTCCTCAGTCAGCTTGCTACCTTCTATTCGATTAGAGTTGTAGGCGAGCTGCACCTGTGTCTTATGATAGAGTCCTCCCTTACGATGTGCCTGTTGCTCATCAATGAGAAATGAGGTAAGTTTGTTCATTTGGTTCCGTTTAATTGTTCTTCTGGCATTCTCACCAGTTCTTCTATGCCAACGTTTAGTGCGAGAGCTATTTCAATGAGAGTTTCCTGTGGTGGTTGGGTGGCATTTGTCACCCACTTGGAGATTGTTGCAGGATTACGATGAATGGTTTCTGCCAGCCATTTGTTCGTCAATCCACGGTCTGCCAAAATCACTTTTATAGGTTGAGTTTCTTGTCCATACCTTATATATTATTTGTATGTGTGCAAAATTACTAAATTTTCATATAAATCAAGATAAACGTGCAAGAAACAATCGTTACAGCGGTAATTTTATTGCCAAATTAGAACCATTTATTACCCTTAATAATCGCATGCGTCCCATCCTGGAGAGTGGTGGCAAAGAGATAGGTGTCGCCTCCCTCCTTGAGGCGCAGTTTGCGGCGCAATTGGTCTACGCTGGTGGGGAAGTTGCGACAGGTCAGGTTGGCCTGCTTGATGTCGGCGAGCAGTGCCTTGAGTTGTTTCTTGCCAAAGTCGCTCCATGCCTCTATCTCAAAGGTGCGGCCGGGGAAGGGTGCCACGAGCTCTTCGCTGGTGAAGAGATGGCTCATGGGATGTAGCTTGCTGATGCCATAGGTGTGGCAGAGTTGGTCCTGCAGGCCGGCCTTGAGGATGCTGGCATTGGGCTCGTAGAGGTAGCGCTGGGGCGCAGACGTGGTGGGGGGGATGGCCTGGCGCGTGGATATAAAGGCAGGGTCGGTGGTGTCGAGGTTGACGCAGTGGTAGGTGATGTCCTCTGCCTCGCTGCGTCCCACTACGAGGAGCAGTTCCTTGCACTCGCCCTTGACGCTCACCACGTGCACCTCGCTGATGCCCTCCATCTGTCGCATAGCCAGCGAGATGTCGAGCATGGGCGAGAGTTTGATGAGGCACCATGGTGCGGCCTGGCGCAGCGCGTTGCAGAGCTGGCTCACATCGGGCGTACAGTCGCTGATGCCCACCACCTTGCGCCCCGCTCCGTTGCGGCGTGCTGGGTCAGCAAAGACCAGCGAGTAGCCCCCAGTACGGCTGAGCAACGCTTCGCTCTCGCCCTCGGCCACCTCTGCATGGGGCAGAGAGAGGAGGGGCAGGTTGTGGCGTGCTATCTCGCACAGGTGGGGCAGACGCTCAGCATAGACGGCCTCGCGGAAGAGTCGCCCCAGATAGCTGAAGTCGATGCCAAAACCACCCGTGAGGTCCACCATCCTGTGGCGCTCCTCGGGGGCGATGAGGCGCTCCACGAGCCGGCACTTGTAGAGGGCAGTCAGTTCGCTGCTACACTGTTCCATCGAGAGGCGTGGCGGAAACCACACCCCCTCGGTCTGTGCCCATGTGGGGAGCTTGCGGGTGGCCGTCTGCCATCCCTCTATCTGCTGCAGGGCCCAGTGGAGGTCCACTCCCTCAGGGGCGCGCTGCAGGGCTAGCCCGCGCACATCCTCGGTGCGGTGGAGTGTGATGTATTCTTCGTTTGTCATAGGCTTATAGGCGTGGCCATGTATGGCCCGAACGGGGGCTATTATGAGGCGGTGTGCCGCTTGGGGCAGGGGCCATTGCAGCCCTGGCAACCGCTACAGGGGTTGCCGCTCTTGTGGTGTCGCCACGAGGCCCAAATGGCCAGGGCCAGGATGAGGCCCAAAAGTATGATGCTTTGGATGTTCATTTTCTTTCTTTTTTTGACTACAGACTACAGACTACGATTGATATCTGTTGTCCGTAGTCCGTTATCTAAACCACCCACGCCACCACCCATGCGAGGATGCACTGGGTGAGGGCTACTATGAGGGCCCATCGGGTGCCGAGTTCGCGGCGTATGGTGCTGATGGCTGCCACGCAGGGGGTGTAGATCAGACAGAAGACCATGAGCGAGAAGGCTGATGCGGGGGTGAGCAGAGCCGTGATGCCCCCTCCGGGGAAGAGGCCGCTGAGTGTACTCACCACCACCTCCTTGGCCAGAAATCCACTCACGAGGGCCGTCACCACGCGCCAGTCTCCAAAGCCCAGAGGGGCAAAGACCGGTGCCACAAGACTGGCCAGGCGAGCCAGCATGCTCTGCGAGGGATCGTTGGTGACCATCTGGAGGTGGAAATTGAAGGTCTGGAGAAACCATATCAGGATGGAGGCCAGGAAGATGACCGTGAAGGCGCGCTGCAGGAAGTCGCGGGCCTTGTCCCAAAGGAGGCGCACCACATTCGAGGCCACGGGCATGCGGTAGCAAGGCAGTTCCATCACAAAGGGCACGGGCTTGCCGCGAAACATGCTGTGCTTGAGCGCCAGTGCCACGAGGATGCCCACCACGATGCCGATGACATACATGCCCATCATCACCAGGGCGGCCTGTTGAGGGAAGAAGTAGTGGGCGAAGAAGGCATAGATGGGTATCTTGGCCGTACACGACATGAAGGGTGTGAGCATGATGGTGAGACGGCGGTCGCGCTCGCTGGGCAGGGTGCGCGAGGCCATCACGGCAGGCACCGAGCATCCGAATCCTATCAGCAGGGGCACGATGCTGCGGCCCGAGAGGCCGAGGCGGCGCAGCAGTTTGTCCATCACGAAGGCGATGCGTGCCATGTAGCCGCTGTCCTCGAGCATGCTGAGGAAGAAGAAGAGCGTGATAATCATAGGCAGGAATACCACCACCGTGCCCACACCGCTGATGATGCCATCGATGATGAGGGAGTGTACGGCTGGGGCGATGTGCCAGTTTGTCAGGGCCGTGTCTACCTGGGCGGTCAGCCATTCGAGCCCATCCTCGCAGAGTGTCTGCAGATAACCTCCGATGCCATTA
Organism: uncultured Prevotellaceae bacterium; assembly: GCA_945788095.1. Taxonomy (GTDB): domain Bacteria; phylum Bacteroidota; class Bacteroidia; order Bacteroidales; family Bacteroidaceae; genus Physcousia. The sequence continues at coordinate 3,329 of CALZKW010000101.1, forward strand.
AAGGTGAGGTAGAACACGAGGGCCATGATGAGGATGAAGCTTGGTATGGCGGTCCAGCGCCCCGTCAGCAGACGGTCTATCTGACGGCTGCGTCGCTGTTCGCGACTCTCGTGTGGCTTCACCACGGTGTGGCGCGCCACCTGTTCGATGTAGCTGTAGCGCATATCAGCCATGGCGGCACAGCGGTCCAGTCCGCGCTCCTCCTCCATCTGCTTCAGTATGTGCTCGATGGTGCGCAGTTCGTTGACGTCCAGCCCCAGGGCCTCTATGATGAGCGGGTCTCCCTCCACGAGTTTGCTGGCTGCAAATCGCTTGGGGATGCCGGCCTGCTGTGCGTGGTCCTCGATGAAGTGCATGATGGCATGTATGCAGCGGTGCACGGCGCCGCCATGGTCGGTGGCCGAACAGAAGTCCTGTCGCAGCGGGGCCTCGTGGTGCTTGGCCACATGGAGGGCATGCTTGATGAGCTCCTCCACGCCCTGGTTCTTCATGGCCGACACGGGTATGACGGGCACCCCGAGCATGTGTTCCATCTCATTGATGTGTATGGCCCCTCCGTTGCCGTCCACCTCGTCCATCATATTGAGGGCAATGACCATAGGTATGCCGAGCTCCATGAGTTGCATGGTGAGGTAGAGGTTGCGCTCTATGTTGGTGGCGTCGATGATGTTGATGAGGCCGCTGGGGTGCTCGCTGAGTATGAACTCACGGCTCACCACCTCCTCGCTGGTATAGGGCGAGAGGCTGTAGATGCCGGGGAGGTCGGTCACCACGGTGTCGGGATGTCCCTTGATGGCACCGTCCTTGCGGTCCACGGTCACTCCAGGGAAGTTGCCCACGTGCTGGCTGGCCCCGGTGAGCTGATTGAAGAGCGTAGTCTTGCCGCAGTTCTGGTTGCCGACCAGGGCGAAGGTGAGGTGGCGGTGTCCGTTGTCCGCTGTGCGTTTGTCCCTCCCCAGCTCGCGCTCCTGGGCCTCGTGGTAGCGTCCACCCTCACCGAGTCCGGGATGCTCGCGCTCGTGCAGGTTTGTGGCCATAGTCTGCTGCCCGTAGCCTGCAGTCTGTAGTCCGTTGTCCGTAGTCTGTTGGCTGTTCTCCTCCCCTCGGAGGGGTCGGGTGGGGGCTTCCACCTCTATCATGGCCGCATCGTCGAGACGCAGGGTGAGTTCATAGCCTCGCAGGGCCACCTGCATGGGGTCGCCCATGGGGGCAAACTTGACCACGGTGAGCGCTACACCGGGTATGAGGCCCATGTCGAGGAAGTGCTGGCGGAGCGATCCGTCGCCCCCCACAGTTATCACCTTAGCGCTCTGTCCTATGTGCAGATCTCTGAGTGTCATATCCTTTTCGTTTGTATTTTCGGCTGCAAAGGTACGCCTTTTCCCGCACACACACAATCCCTATTATTAGGTAAATGATAAACAGACAACAGACAACGGACAACAGTCGATGCCTCCCTTATAGAGGGGCCATTGTGCGAGGCGATTCATCGCCTCGTCCGTTCCCCCGAGAATACCTGCCGGGATTTCTTACTTTTCTCTTCCTACGGAGATCCTTCGGATTGCCTTGCGATTGCCTTCGGATTGCCTTTAGTCTGTTTGTCGTTCTTTTTGTAAGGATACTGCCTTATATAATAAATAAGGTGCGTGTTGCAAACCCGTTACAAGAGGGGCTTGCAACAGGATTGTCACCTTTGCGTAACCGGGTTGCAACAGGCGGGGCATACCTTTGCAGTGCATTGATACAATCAAAGGATATGAAAAAGGAAACAGCAAAACAAATTCAGTATGCGTTTGGATGGTTCAGACTCTTCATCCTCATCGCTTTTCTCCTCTTTGCCTATGTGGGCATCATGCATGGACAGACCACTCGGTCGGAATACCTGCCTCAGGTGCATGGCATCCTGCGCGGCAAGTATGAGTATCAGACTGGGGCCGGCGAGTCGCGCTTCGAGGTCCGCAATGCCCGCCTGGCCGTCACCGGCAAGGTGCCCCTGCGCTCGGAGTACAAACTCGAGGTGGACCTCTGCGACGAGTCGTCCATCAAGATGAAGGACGCGTGGGTGAGAGTCAATCCCGTCAAGACCCTGCGCATCACCCTCGGTCAGCAGCGTCTGCCCTTCTCCATAGATGCTCACCGCAACCCCTCGGGGCAGTACTTCGCCAACCGTTCGTTCATTGCCAAGCAGGTGGGCGATGTGCGCGATGTGGGTGCCGCTGCGGGCTACGACATTCTGGGCAAGGAGGGCCGCAAGGTGCTGCTCATGGATGCCGGTGTATACAACGGATCGAACCTCGACAACCAGAAGACGGCATGGTTCACCTCGCCCGCCTATTCGGCCCGCTTGCAGTACTTCCCCGTCCCTGGCCTCGCCATCGTGCCCTCGGTGCAGCATCAGCAGATAGCCGAGCGCCGCGCCAGCTACACCTCGGTCGATGTGGGTGCCTACTATGAGCGTAATGGCCTGCACCTCGAGGCTGAGTATCTGCGCAAGATGTACCAGCACAGCGCCTTTGCAGACTGCAACGCCGTGGATGCCATGGCCATCTACAAGCAGCGGCTCAAGAGCGAGAAGTCGTTCATCGAGAGCATCTCCTACATGGGCCGCTACGACTACATGGACAACCATAGCAGCGGCAAGAGCGGCTTTGTGCAGGATGCCCTGGGCAACGACACCCCGCTGCTAAAGCAGACCGACGCCGAGCGTCACCGCATGACTCTGGGTGCCACCTTCGCGGTGCTCAATCCCTACTTCAAGACCCTCCTCCGCCTCAATTATGAGAAGTACTGGTACCCTCACGGTGGTGCCAAGGAGAGCGAGAAGGACAAAGTGGTGTGCGAATTGGCTATCAATTTCTGAGGTTCTTCCCCCGTCCTCCCCCCGATGGGAGGACAACGGACAACAGCCGTAGTCTGTAGTCCGTAGTCAAAAAAAAGCAAAAATATGAAATCAGACATACTATACGATACCGAAGACCTGCCAAACCCCAAGGGTTGGATGTACGACCTCTTCGACGACGACGAGGAGGACTATGATGATGACGATGATGACGATGACGACGATGATTAGTTGTTATTCTGGGTTTAGAACTATTTTCTAACAACAGAAAGAACGGAATCTTTTTTCCGTTTGTTCCGTTGTTAAACCAACTACCTACAACCTACAACCTCAAAACCTACAACCCCAAATTATGAATACATTCTTTCTTCTTATCGTGGGATTCCTCATCGTGCTTGCCCTCTTCGACCTCGTGGTGGGCGTGAGCAACGATGCCGTGAACTTCCTCAACTCGGCCATCGGAGCTAAGGTGGCCCGATTCAAGACTATTGTGGCCATAGCCGCAGTGGGTGTGTTTGCCGGAGCCGTGATGAGCAACGGCATGATGGATGTGGCGCGCCATGGCATCATGACGCCCGAGTACTTCAGTTTCTACGACGTGATATGCGTCTTCCTGGCCGTTATGGTCACCGATGTAGTGCTGCTCGACATCTTCAACACCCTCGGTATGCCCACCTCCACCACGGTGAGCATGGTCTTCGAGTTGCTCGGAGGCGCCTTTGCCATTGCGCTGGTCAAGATACTGAGCGGAGTCACCGACCACAGCGGTGTGGCCCTCACGCTGGGCGATTTGCTCAACACGGAGAAGGCCCTGAGCGTCATCCTCGGCATCTTCCTCAGCGTGGCCATAGCCTTTGTATTGGGTTCGCTGGTGATGTGGGTGGCACGTCTCGTCTTCTCCTTCACCTACCGCGTCAATGGCACCACCACCGATGTCGAGGGCCGCAAGGGCGGACTCGTGGGTTCGTCCCTTAAGATAGGCATCTTCGGCGGCATTGCCGTGACGAGCATCATCTGGTTCCTGCTCATCAATGGTCTCAAGGGCGCCAGCTTTATGACTCCCGAACTCAAGGAGACCATCAATGCCAACACATGGCTTATCCTGGGTGGCGGCTTCGTCATCTTCTCGGTCATCATGACCATCCTGAGTGCCCTCAAGATGCCCGTGCTCAAGTTTGTCGTACTCCTCGGCACCTTTGCCCTGGCTATGGCCTTTGCCGGCAACGACCTCGTCAACTTCGTCGGCGTGCCCCTCACGGGTCTGGATGCCTACAACGACTTCACGCAGAATGGGTCGGGCGATGCCTCACAGTATATGATGACCTCGCTGATGGGTTCGGCCCAGACGCCCGTTGTCTATCTCATCGGTGCCGGCGTGGTGATGGTGCTCTCGCTCATCTTCTCCAAGAAGGCACAGAATGTGGTGAAGACCTCTGTCGACCTCTCGCGTCAGGACGAGGGCGACGAGATGTTCGGCTCGAGCGGTGCAGCCCGCGTACTGGTGCGCAGCAGTCAGAGGACGGCTGCCGTGGTGGTTCGCTTCGTGCCCAAGGGTCTGGCTCGCTGGATTGATTCACGCTTCAACTCCGACCAGGCCGTGCTCCCCCAGGGAGCCGCCTTCGACCAGATACGCGCTGCCGTCAATCTCGTCTTGGCCGGTCTGCTCGTGGCCTTCGGTACGAGCATGAAGTTGCCCCTTTCCACCACCTACGTCACCTTCATGGTGGCCATGGGATCGAGTCTGGCCGACCGTGCCTGGAGCCGCGAGAGCGCCGTCTTCCGCATCACGGGTGTCATCAGCGTCATCGGAGGCTGGTTTGTCACCGCGGGTGCCGCCTTCATTGTGTGCTATCTCGTCACCAATGCCATGTACTTCGGCTCGTTTATCGCCATGGGCATCGCCATCGCTCTGGCCATCTTCCTGCTCGTCAAGAGCAACATGAAGTACTCGCTCGATGCCAAGGTGAGCGAGGCTGATGCCACCTTCCGCCAGTTGCTCACCACCCACGACCGGACAGAGCGCTGGCCCCTGCTGCGTCAGCACGTGGCCCTCTGCAACCGTGATCAGCTCCAGTTTGCCGCCCTCTGCTACCAGCGCATCACCGATGCCTTCCTCCAGGAGGAATACCGCCCTCTGCGCCAGGCCACCCATCAGATAGAAACGGCCCGCAAGCAGCTCAAGCGCAGCCGACGCCGCGACATCATCGGTCTGCGCAAGGTGGACCCCATACTGGCCATCGAGAAGAACACCTGGTACTTCCTTGCCGGCAGTGCTGTGGAACAGTTGCTCTACTGTCTCAAGCGCATCAACGACCCCTGCCGCGAACATGTGGGCAACAGTTTCTCGCCCGTGTCTGCTGAGCATGCCCATGCCTTCATCACCCTGCGCAAGCAGATGATGGACATCTTCCTCCGCACCGAGCAGCTCGTGGCCAATCCGCCCCTCAATATGAATGCCGTGAGCAATGTGCGCGAGCAGGCCACCATGCTCCAGACACGCCTCTCGGAGTATCGCAAGCAGGTGATCGACTCCATGCAGCAGGGCAATGTCAACATCGAGTCCACCTCCGTCTTCCTCAATCTCATCCAGGAGTCCCACCAGATGCTCAGCTGTCTGCGCCACTTGCTCCGCGGAGCCCAAAAGTTTGCCGAATAAGCGATTTCTCCCCACGGATATTTCCCCGTTTGCGGGATTACCCCTAACTTTGCACCCCGAATCTGCTCCCCCCCGAGTGGATTCGGGGTGCAACGGTATGTGGTTTATATAACAAAGGAACAAACAGAAAACTTTTTTCCCGTTCTTTCCGTTGTTAAACAAACCACCAAATAACAGAAAATCTTTTTTCCGTTCTTTCCGTTGTTAAACAAACAAACCACCTAATAACCTATATATAATGAAATACGTCCTGCAGTTTCTCATCATCATCGGCTTCTCCTTTGTGGGGGAAGTCCTGGCCCGGGTGGTGCCCCTGCCCGTGCCAGCCAGTATCTGGGGCATCGTGTTGCTCTTTGCAGCCCTCGAGATGCGCCTGGTGCGTGTCGTCCATATCCGCGAGGTGAGCGACTTCCTGCTCACCATCATGCCCATCCTCTTCCTGCCCCCAGCCGTGGGGCTCATCCCGGCCTGGGACAAGGTCAGTCCGCTCATGCTCGAGTACGGCCTCATCACCGTGGTCACCACCTTCGTGGTCATGGCCGTGGCGGGATGGGTCACACAGAGAGTGCTGCGTCGATCGTCTTGAGGGCTTTGGAATTTCAATTAGTCAAATTAGTCCAACAACCTACCATTTAAGAAATGGAATCATCTATCTTCTTCGGAGTCTTCATCAGTCTCGGAGCCTATGCCATAGGCCTCTGGCTCAGGCGCAAGACGGGGAGCGCCCTGGCCAATCCCCTCCTGGTGAGCATCATCCTGGTGTGCGCCTTTCTGCTCCTCACCGGCACCAGCTACGAGACATACTGCGAGGGGAGCCAGTTTATCTCCTACCTGCTCACCCCCGCCACGGTATGCCTGGCCGTGCCCCTGTATGAGCAGTTCCAGCTGCTGCGTCGCAACCCCCGTGCCATCATGGCCGGCATCGTGGCCGGCACCCTGGCCAGCCTCGGCAGCGTGCTGCTACTCTCGCTCGTGGCTCGGCTCTCGCACGAGTCTTATGTCACCCTCCTGCCCAAGAGCATCACCACCGCCATCGGCTTAGGTGTATCGGAGCAACTTGGTGGCATCGTGCCCGTCACGGTGGTCTCCATCGTCATCACGGGCGTGCTGGGCAATGTCTTTGCCGAACAGTTTCTGCACCTTATCCGTGTGCATCACCCCATAGCCCGCGGCATCGCCATCGGCACCGCCACCCACGCCGTAGGCACGGCCCGCGCCATGGAGATGGGCCAGATAGAGGGTGCCATGAGTGTCCTCTCCATCGTCGTGGCCGGCCTCCTCACCGTCATCCTCGCCCCCCTCTTTGCCGCCGTATCCTTTTAGGGGGGGAGCTATCTCTCCCACACAAAAACAATCCGAGACATTCGTCCTACTTGATGAATGTCTCGGATTGTTTTTTACTTCTTCTGTAGTTCCTCCCCCCCAATGCTCAAAGAAGGCGAGCACGTTGCCGCGATACCACTCGGGGTCGATGCTGTCGGCCATCGCTCTTGCGGAAGGTGGCTCCGGCGGTGAAGAACGACCCGTGTGCGCCGCCTCCATACCAGTTGCCCTCCTCAACGAAGGTCACGAGGGGGTAGTTCTCCCACGCCTTGCGTATCTGGAGGGCGTTCCAGGTGTTCGCTATTTATTCGTAGCCGCGCATTGTAGGTTATTTTTAACAACAGAACGAACGGAATAATTATTTCTGTTTGTTCCGTTGTTCCCAAATTCCCCCACAAACCATAATTTATCCCCTCTCCCCCCTGATCTATCAGGTGAGCCCATATAATGCGACTTACTACGAGTGAGCAGCTGAGACCATAATACCGCATAGCTATATTATCTATGTTCCCCATCTCATATATATCAGTTGCCCCATCTCATATATATCAGTTGCCCCATCTC
>CALZKW010000102.1 GCA_945788095.1 uncultured Prevotellaceae bacterium
GACCCTCGAGTTGCGTCCTCTCGGTTTCCAGACCGTGGGTGTCGACTCTCCCAATGACCTGGTGAAGAACAAACTCGGTGAGTATGGTGAGACGGCCAAGGCATGGTCGTCAGAGGATGCCAAGGGTTTCATCAAGGTGACCTCTACCCCCTTGCGTGCCTACTACCTGGCACATCCTGAGGAGGAGAGGTAAGAACGATACAGCCCCCACCCCGTCCCTCCCCGAGGGGAGGGCCTCATAAACAGCCAAACTATGCGATATCCATATCAGACAGCTTCTCCGGACCGGTACGCAATACTCAAGGAGTTTGCACGCCATAATCGCCAGTATGCTACTGAAGCAGAGAGGCTTTTGTGGGATCATCTAAGAGGGATGGACAAGAGTTTACGCTTGAAACGTCAGCATGTGATTGGAGATTATATCGTAGATTTTGTATCGCTGGAGTAATCATTGGTAATTGAGGTCGACGGTGGATATCATTCTGAGCGTTCCCAACAGGAAGATGACAAATTGCGTACTTCGGATCTTGAAAGTATGGGTTTTGCAGTTATTCGATTTTCTAAGTAGGAAATCTTTTCCTCGTTGGATGCCATAATAGAAAGGATTAAAACAGAACTGAAAAGATAAAGATTTAATGGATACTATCGACAAGCGTGTGAGAGTAGGCATTTTCGGCGCTGCTGGTTACACAGGTGGAGAACTTATTAGATTGCTGATTAATCATCCAAATGTGGATATTGTTTTTGCTAATAGCGAGAGCAATGCCGGCAACAGAGTGTCTGATGTGCATGAGGGCTTGATTGGTGAGACTGAGTTGTGCTTTAGTACTCTCCCCCTCGGGGGAGATGGAGGGGGGCTTGATGTCGACATCGTTTTCTTCTGCTTCGGTCATGGCAAGAGCGAGGCATTCCTCAAGGAGCATACCATACCAGAGGGAGTGAAGATTATCGACCTGGCACAGGACTTCCGCATCAAGGGCGCCCACGACTATGTGTATGGTCTGCCCGAGACACACCGCGAGGCGATAAAGACTTGTCAGCATCTGGCCAATCCCGGTTGCTTTGCTACCTGTATCCAGCTCGGACTGCTCCCCTTGGCCAAGGCAGGACTGCTCACCAGCGACATCAGCGTCAATGCCGTGACGGGTAGCACTGGTGCAGGTCAGAAGCCAGGAGCCACGACCCACTTCTCGTGGCGCAACAACAACTTCTCCACCTATAAGCTCTTTACTCACCAGCACCTTCACGAGATCTGCCAGACGCTCAATGAGTTGCGCCCCGAGGACGCTCCCCGTGTGGTGGATACCCTCGACGAGGGCTACGACCAGGAGGGTATTACCGTCGACTTCATCCCCTACCGTGGCGACTTCGCCCGTGGCATCTTCTGCACAGAGGTGGTGAAACTCGACAAGGCGATGCCTGCCGACGAGGTTGTAGCGCTCTACAAGGATTATTATAAGGATGCTGCCTTCACCCACTATTCCGACAAGGCCCCCGACCTCAAGCAGGTGGTGAATACCAACAAGGCACTCGTCCATGTCGACGTCTTTGGCCGCAAGGTGGTCATCACCTCGATGATAGACAATCTGCTCAAGGGCGCCGTAGGCCAGGCCGTACAGAATATGAACCTCATGTTTGGCCTCGAAGAGAAGGCAGGACTCAACCTGAAAGCAAGTGCTTTCTGATCTTTTAAGCTAAGGCACATAATCAATACTCTCCTTGCCCCATTATAGAGTACCTCCCCTCGGGGAGGGTAGGAGGGGGCCTCACTATGGAACTATTTGACGTTTATCCACTTTTTGATGTGACCATTGCCAAGGGCGAGGGTTGCAAGGTGTGGGACGCAGAGGGGCAGGAATACCTGGACCTCTATGGCGGCCATGCCGTGATATCTATTGGTCATGCACATCCCCGATATGTAGAGGCTATCAGCAAGCAGGTGGCCACGCTGGGCTTCTATAGCAACAGCGTGCAGAATCCCCTGCAGAAGGAATTGGCCCGACGCCTCGGCGAGGTGTGTGGCTATGAGGACTACCAGTTGTTCCTCATCAACTCTGGTGCGGAGGCTAATGAGAATGCTCTCAAACTGGCCAGCTTCTACAATGGCCGCACCCGTGTGCTGAGTCTTGAGAAGGCTTTCCACGGCCGTACTTCACTGGCTGTAGAGGCTACGGCCAATCCCAAGATTATTGCCCCCATCAATGCTAATGGCCATGTCACCTATCTGCCCATCAACGACCTTGCGGTCTGGGAGACCGAACTCCAGAAGGGCGATGTATGCGCCGTCATCATCGAGTGCATCCAGGGTGTGGGTGGTATCCGTATGGTCACCAAGGACTTCCTCAAGGGACTGCGCCAGTTGTGCGACAAGTATGACACCGTGCTCATCTGCGACGAGATACAATGTGGCTATGGCCGTAGCGGCAAGTTTTTTGCTCACCAGCATCTCGGCGTCAAGCCCGATATGATAACCGTGGCCAAGGGCATCTGCAACGGTTACCCCATGGGTGGTGTGCTGATTTCACCTAAGTTCAAGCCCGTGTACGGACAACTTGGCACGACCTTTGGTGGCAACCATCTCGGATGTGCAGGAGCGCTGGCCGTGCTCGACGTCATCGAGGAGGAAGGCCTCATCGACAATGCAGCCTCTGTGGGTGCCTACCTCATGGAGGAACTGACAAAACTGAAGCAAGAATGCTCCCACATCGTGGATGTGCGCGGCGAGGGGCTCATGATAGGCATCGAGCTCGACATCCCCTACAAGGAGCCCCGCACACGCCTTATCAAGGAGGAGCATATCTTCACAGGTTGTTCGGGCACGAACGTCATCCGCCTGTTGCCCCCTCTGTGTCTCACCAAGGATGAGGCAGAACATTTCATTCAGGCATTCAAAAAGATATTGGCATGAAACTCACCGTCATAGGATGTGGCAATATGGGTGGCGCCATGGTCAAGGGGTGGTGCCGAGCCGGCATGGCAGAGAGCATCACCATCACGGCCCACACGCAGCAGACACTCGACAGATACCAGGCCCTCTTTCCCCAGCTCACGGGTGTGCTCTCCAATGCGGAGGCTGTGCGCGGTGCTGATGTGGTTGTCTTGGCCGTCAAGCCATGGCTTGTGGCGGAGGTGATGGATGAGATACAGCCTGTGCTCGATGCACAGCGCTCGATGCTCGTCAGTGTGGCTGCTGGGGTGCGCCATCCCCGTATTGACCTTTATGCCATGCCCAACATTGCTGTGGAGTATGGCGAGGGAATGACTTTCGTGGAGAAACCCGCAACTGAAGAAAATTTGTTGGCTAACTGGGAAGCACTTTTTGCCCCACTGGGTAGCCACAAGGTGGTCAGCGAGGCGCAGATGATGGCAGGCATGCAGCTCTCGGGTTGCGGCATAGCCTATGTGATGCGCTATGTGCGTGCCATGATGGAGGGCGGTGTGGCTCTTGGCCTACGCCCCTCAGATGCTCTCGACACGGTGCTCCAGACCATGAAGGGAGCTGCCACGCTGCTCCAAGAGAGCGGTCTGCACCCCGAGCAGGCCATCGACCAGGTAACCACCCCCGGTGGCTTCACCATCAAGGGGCTGAACGCCATGGAGCAGTCAGGATTTACTAAAGCTGTATTAGCGGGATTAATGAAATGAAGCGTATAGCAATTAAAATAGGTAGTGCGGTACTTACTCGCCAGGATGGCACGCTCGATGTGACGCGCCTTAGCCACTTGGTGGACCAGGTGGCAGCACTTCGTGCGCAGGGCATCGAGGTCATTCTTATCTCCTCGGGAGCCGTGGCATCGGGTAGGGGAGAACTCCACCTGAGCACCGAATCAACCCTTGAGATGGACTCGGTGGAACAGCGCCAGTTGTTCTCCGCTGTGGGACAGGCCAAGCTCATCAACCGCTACTACGACTTCCTGCGCGAGCACCACATCGCTGCAGGACAGGTGCTGACCCAGAAGGCCGACTTCGATTCGCCCGAGCACCGCGACAATATGCGCCGCTGTATGGAGGTGATGCTTGGCCATGGTGTGCTGCCTGTGGTCAATGAGAATGACACGGTGTGCATCACCGAGCTGATGTTTACCGACAATGACGAACTCTCGGGCCTCATAGCGCGACTCATGGGGGCCGACATGCTCATCATCCTGAGCAATGTGGATGGGCTCTACAATGGCCGTCCTGGTGATGAGGGTGTCAGCCTTATCTCCAAGGTTGAGGCGGGCAAGGACGTGAGTCAGTACATACAGAGCGAAAAGTCGGGTGCCGGCCGTGGAGGTATGCAGAGCAAGTGTAAGACCGCCCTCGAGGTGGCAGCCTCGGGCATCGATGTGCTGCTGGCTTGTGGCACACGCGAGAACATCCTTGTGCAGCTTGCCAACCACCCCGAACAGGTGCCCCACACTCTTTTCGAAAAGACTCTTTGAACCATGATAAACAAGGAAAACATAAAGTCTGCGTCGCGCTCTTTGGCGCGCAAAACAGAAGGTGAGGTCAATGGTCTGTTGCTTGCCATGGCCGACACGCTCATGGAGCATGCCGATGCCATACTGCAAGCCAATGCCCTCGACCTCGAGCGTATGGACCCAGCAGACCCCAAGTATGATCGTCTGAAGCTCACAACGGAGCGCCTTGAGGATATGGCAAAGGGGTGTCGCGATGTAGCCCACTTGCCCTCGCCCCTTGGTCGCGAGTTGAGCCACAAGGTCATGCCAAACGGACTGGATATCCGTCGCGTGGCTGTGCCTTTTGGTGTGATAGGTGTCATCTATGAGGCCCGCCCCAACGTCACTCTCGACGTTACAGCCCTGTGCCTCAAAGCTGGTTCGGCTGTCGTTCTAAAGGGTGGTTCTGATGCCGATGATACCAACAAGGCCTTGCTCGCCTTCATCCACGAAAACCTTCAAAAGGCCGGTTTCCCCCTCGATACTGTAACGCTCCTTCCTGCCACACGCGAAGCCACACAACAACTGCTCGAGGCAGAAGGCCTGGTCGATGTGCTCATCCCACGTGGTAGTGCGGGTCTGATACGCTACGTCAGAGAGCATGCCAAGGTGCCTGTCATCGAGACCGGAGCGGGTGTGGTGCATTGCTACGTGGACCGCGATGCTGACCTCGACATGGCGCGACGCATCATCCACAATGCCAAGTGCCGACGAGTGAGTGTGTGCAACGCCCTCGACTGCCTGCTGCTTCACCGCGACCTCGAGCCACAGCTGTCCTACCTGATCGAGCCTATGCAGCAGGAGGTGACCATCCACAACGATGAATGGGGGCGCGAGTGGCTCTCCCACAATATGAGCATACGCATTGTGGATAGTCTCGACCAGGCCCTCGAACATATCCGCACCTATGGTTCGGGCCACAGCGAGAGCATCGTGACGCAGAACCCGGACACGGCAGAGCGCTTCCTTCGCGAGGTGGATGCGGCCTGCGTTTACCACAATGCCCCCACTTCCTTTACCGATGGCGGCCAGTTTGGCTTGGGTGCCGAGATAGGCATCTCCACCCAGAAACTCCATGCCCGTGGCCCCATGGCCCTGGAGGAGATTACCACCAGTAAATATATAATAAAAGGTAATGGACAAGTGAGATAAGCCCCACCCTAACCCTCCCTAAGGGGAGGAAACCATTTACAATTTACACTGAGGCCATCTACCACCTCATAACATAAAAATACACTTCGTGGTCTTTGTGCCTTCGTGTGAAACAACCTACAACCTCAAAATATGAAATCATTTCTTAACGTCACAGATTTAGGAGATCTTCGTGTGGCCCTCGATGAGGCTATGGAGATCAAGAACGACCGCTATAAGTATGCCGAACTGGGCAAGAACAAGACAGCGTTGCTGGTGTTCTTCAACAACTCTCTCCGTACACGCCTCTCTACCCAGAAGGCGGCACAGAACCTGGGCATGAATGTCATCGTGCTTGATGTCAATGCCGGTGCCTGGAAGCTCGAGGCAGAGCGTGGCGTGGTGATGGACAGCGACAAGAGTGAGCATCTACTCGAGGCCATCCCCGTGATGGCCAGCTATTGCGACGTCATCGGTATCCGTTCGTTTGCAGGTCTCACAGACCGCGAGTACGACTATGCTGAGACCGTCTACCACCAGTTCGTAAAGTATAGTGGCCGTCCTGTCTTTGCCATGGAGACTGCCACGGTGCATCCCCTGCAGGCCTTTGCCGACCTCATCACCATCGAGGAGCACAAGACTGCGAAGCGCCCCAAGGTGGTGCTCACCTGGGCTCCCCATCCCAAGGCGCTACCCCAGGCTGTGCCCAACTCGTTTGCAGAGTGGATGAATGCTGCTGATGTCGACTTCGTGGTGACCCACCCCGAGGGCTATGAGCTCGACCCCGCCTTTGTGGGCAATGCGCGTGTGGAGTACGACCAGATGAAGGCCTTTGAGGGTGCAGATTTCATCTATGCCAAGAACTGGAGCTGCCCTGGCGTGACACGTCCTGAGCAGTACGGTCAAATCCTTGAGGACTACCACACCCAGTTGGATTGGACAGTCAGCGAGCGTCAGATGGCTGTGACCAACAACGGCAAGTTCATGCATTGCCTCCCCGTTCGCCGCAATATGATTGTGACCGACGATGTCATTGAAAGCCCCAACTCACTCGTTATCCCCGAGGCCGCCAACCGCGAGATTTCTGCAACGGTTGTTCTCAAAAGAATTCTGGAGAGTATTTAATAGACAACGGACAACAGACAATGGATTACGGACAATGGAGATGGATGACAGAAGGGCCTTTGAGAATTTACGTATTTGGCAGTGGGCGATGGAATTCACTGTCGAGATATATTCCTTAATGTTTCCAATTCGCGATTATGGTTTTAGGAATCAGATACAGCGAGCATCTGTTTCAATCATGAACGACATAGCCGAAGGCTTTGAATCAGGCAGCGATTCCTCCTTGTTCGCTATTTGAATATCTCCAAAGCAAGTTGTTCTGAAGTTAAAAGTATGCTTTATCTCGCAGAGAGACAAAATTATTGTTCAGCAGAACAGAAAGTCTCTTTGCATAATCAACTCAGAAGTATAACCAACGGAATATACCGTTTAATTCAGAAATTATCGGCTCAGCCCCCAAAAGGAAAATAGTCCGAAGTTCCGACAATACTCTGCAGTCCCCCAATACCGAAGTCCCCTCCCGACAATACTTTGTAGTCTGTAGTCCGTAGTCTGTAGTCAAAATAAAAAGCTATGATTAACGTATACAAGATAGGTGGCAATGTCATCGACAATGCTGAGGCTCTTGATGCCTTCCTGAAAGACTTTGCACAGTTGCCTTCGCCTAAGGTGCTGATACACGGGGGAGGTAAGTTGGCTACTCGTCTGAGTGGTCGATTGGGCATCGAAACCCACATGGTGGATGGGCGACGCATCACCGACCGCGAGACGCTTGACGTGGTGACCATGGTCTATGGCGGACTGGTCAACAAGCAGATTGTGGCCAAACTTCAGGCCCTTGGTTGCAATGCTATCGGTTTGACCGGAGCTGATGCCAACGTGATACCCGCCACCCGCCGCAAGCCCAATCCCATAGACTACGGTTATGTGGGCGACATCGACACGGCGCGGATTAATGTCAGTTTTATCCAGACACTACTCGAGGCAGGCATCACCCCCGTCTTCTGTGCCTTGTGTCACGAGGACGGGTCGATGCTCAACTGCAATGCCGACACCATCGCGCAGAGTGTGGCCACGGCTATGGCCACGGTAGGCGAGACCCGCCTCACTTTCTGTTTTGAGCAGCTCGGTGTCATGGGCAATCTCGACGACCCCTCGAGTCTCATCCCCACTATCACCCCCGAGCTTTACGCGGCCCTCAAGGCAGATGGCACTATCAATAGCGGCATGATACCCAAGATAGACAATGCCTACCGAGCCATCGAAAACGGTGTACAATGCGTCACCATCAAGCACAGCAAGAATATCGGCAACGAGGTGGGAACGACCATTTGTAACTAACACAAAAACAGACTCCCAATCCCCCGTATATGAGTCCCTCCCCCTCGGGGGAGGTTAGGAGAGGGGTCGTAATATGACAACAGAGTATATGAGTCCCTCCCCCTCGGGGGAGGTTAGGAGAGGAGTCGCCGATGCCATCTCCCTACTTCAGCAGATGATAGCCATCCCCTCGACGAGTCGCGACGAGGCAGGCACGGCGCAGTTGCTCCATCAATACCTGGTGGACAAGGGCATCGATGCCCATCTATACTATAATAATGTGTGGGCGCTCAATCGCCACTACGACCCGGCGAAGCCCACGCTGCTGCTCAGTAGCCACCACGACACGGTGAAGCCCTCGGCGGCCTATACCCGCGACCCATACGCCCCTACCATCGAGGAGGGGCGCCTCTATGGTCTGGGCAGCAATGATGCCGGAGGTCCGGCTGTGTCGCTGCTCACCGTCTTTGTCAATCACTACGACGACACCGACCTGAGCTACAACCTCCTGCTCGACCTCTCGGCAGCCGAGGAGTGCATGGGCGAGGAGGGATTCCGCGCCATGCTGCCCGAGTTTGGTCGTCTTGGCATCAGCATCGATTGTGCGCTGGTGGGCGAACCCACCTGCATGCAGGCTGCTGTGGGAGAGCGTGGATTGGTAGTGCTCGATTGCACCGCACATGGCACCCAGGGACACGCAGCACGCAACGAGGGCGACAATGCCATCTATCGTGCCCTGCGCGACATCCAGAAGCTTCAGGACTTTCAGTTCGAGCGTACCTCCGAGCTGCTTGGCCCCATCAAGGTGACCACGACTATGATACAAGCCGGCACGCAGCACAACGTGGTGCCCGACCGTTGCACCTTCGTAGTCGACATCCGCACCACCGATGCCTACACCAACCAGGAGGTGGTCGACATCCTCCAGGCTACTCTCGAGAGCGATGCTCAGCCACGCAGCACGCGTGTCCATGCCTCAGCTATCAGCGACGACCATCCCCTGGTCATTACAGCCAAGGCCCTTGGTCGCACCACCTTCGTGTCGCCCACTACCAGCGAGATGGCTCTCATGCCCTTCCCCTCGCTCAAGATGGGACCTGGCGACAGTGCCCGCTCGCACAAGGCAGACGAATACATCCTCCTGAGCGAAATCGAGGAGGGCATAGATACCTACGAGAAGTTTATACTTAAATTAAAACCATAGACTCCCATCACCCCTGAATATGAGTCCCTCCCCATCGGGGGAGGTTAGGAGAGGGGCCGCCTTATATGAAACTCTGGGACAAAGGATATGATGAAAACCAGCGTGTGGATGCCTACACGGTGGGACAAGACCGCCAGCTCGACCTTCGTCTGGCCAAATACGACGTGATGGGCTCGATGGCCCACATCAAGATGCTCGAGAGCATCGGACTGATAGAGCACGACGAACTGCCTGTGCTGCTGGATGCGCTCCAGGAGATACTTCGCACAGCCGAGGATGGCACCTTCACCATCGACGATGGCATCGAGGATGTACACTCACAGGTGGAGTTTCTGCTGACCCAGAAGCTTGGTCCCCTGGGCAAGAAGATCCACTCGGGCCGCTCGCGCAACGACCAGGTGCTGGTCGACCTCAAGCTCTTCATGCGCGACGAACTGCGCCAGATAGCCGAGGGCGTGGTGGCGCTCTTCGAGGTGCTCCAGGAGCAGAGCGAAAAGTACAAGGACGCCCTGATGCCTGGTTACACCCACATGCAGGTGGCCATGCCCTCGAGCTTCGGCCTGTGGTTTGGCGCCTATGCAGAGACATTGGTCGACGATATGGAGATGCTCGTGGCTGCCTATAATGTGGCCAACCAAAACCCCCTCGGCAGTGCAGCGGGCTACGGCAGTTCATTCCCCCTCAATCGCACCATGACCACCGAACTGCTCCAATTCGACACCCTCCACTACAATGTGGTGGCCGCCCAGATGAGCCGCGGCAAGACTGAGCGCTCGGCTGCCTATGCCATAGCGGGCCTGGCCTCTACGATAGCCAAGTTTGCCATGGACTGCTGCCTCTTCATGTGTCAGAACTTCGCCCTCATCTCCCTGCCCGACGAACTGACCACCGGTTCGAGCATCATGCCCCACAAGAAGAACCCCGATGTGTTTGAGATTACCCGCGGCAAGTGCAACCGCCTACAGTCGCTCCCCGCTGAGATCTCGCTGCTCACCACCAACCTTCCCCTGGGCTATCAGCGCGACCTGCAGTTGCTCAAGGACGTCATCTTCCCCGCCACCACGGAGATCAAGGACGTGCTCTCGATGATGTGCTTCATGATAAGCCACATCCGCATCAATCGCGACGCCATCAACGATCCACGCTACGACTACCTCTTCACCGTCGAGGATGTCAACCGCCTTGTGCTCTCAGGCACACCCTTCCGCGATGCCTACCGCGAGGTGGGCATGCAGGTGCAGCGCGGTGAGTACCATCCCACTCGTGAGGTACACCACACCCACGAGGGCAGCATCGGCAATCTCTGCACAGCCCAGATCAAGGCCAAGATGGAGCGTGCCTATGCCAAGATGAAGTAGACATATCGCAAGGAATATACACACCAAGGAGCCATCCCAACGCGGGTGGCTCCTTTCTTTATAGCAGCAGAATTACGGGTAATATCCATGAAGCAAAAAGGGGGTATGTATGGCTCAAAAAAGGTTCTTCCGCTTTTCTCGTTGGTCGGATAGGTGCTATTCAGTCTTGA
>CALZKW010000103.1 GCA_945788095.1 uncultured Prevotellaceae bacterium
CCAGGCGATTGTATCGACAACGAAATTTGCATTGCTTATGTCAACTTATGGTCAGTTATACTCATATCACTTCGTGCCTTCGTGTGATTAATATTTTTCCGTTCGTTCCGTTGTTAAACCATCCCCGCATCTCCCCCATAAACTCCAATTAACAAATTAGCCGCCGCTCGGAAAATCACAGGAATTGGCTATTCTTATTATTTCCCGTTCCGAAAACCCTTGCCTTTTCCTGATTTTACCTATTAAATGCCTTGCGGGGCAGTCGTGTTCGGCTGTCCTTTATTGTCTGTTGTCATATTTCCCTTTAAGTGCAAAAAAAACACGAAAGAAGCAAGGTAAATAAAAAAAAACATTACTTTTGCACATTATTTACTAACCCGAAGAGATATGAAGGTATTGAAATTTGGCGGTACATCCGTAGGTAGCGTCGACAGTATTTTAAGCGTAAAGAAGATTATCGAGTCACAGACAGAGCCCGTCATTGTGGTTGTGTCTGCACTCGGAGGCATCACCGATCAGCTCATCAAGACCAGCCGGATGGCTGTGGAGGGCGATCATCAATGGCAGAAACTCTTCTATCTGATGGTGGAGCGCCATGAGGACATGATCTCTGCCATCATCACCGACACACGCGAGCGAGAGACACTATGGGCAGTGGTCAAGGCACACCTGGAGGAGCTCAAGAGCATCTATCAGGGTGTCTACCTGATACGCGACCTCAGCCCCAAGACCATGGCTGCCATTGTCAGCTATGGTGAGCGCATATCGAGCCGTATCGTGGCCACCCTCATCAAGGGGGCTGAGTGGTATGACAGCCGTGACTTTATCAAGACAGAGGTCAAGGACGGACGTCCTGCACTCAAGTCGGACCTCACCTACGAACTGGTGCGCCAGAACTGGCAGACCATCCCCCAGGTGAGTCTTGTGGGTGGATTTATCAGCAAGGACGCCGACAGCGGTGAGACCACCAATCTGGGCCGAGGCGGTAGCGACTATACTGCCAGCATCATAGCAGCGGCTCTCGGTGCCTCACAGCTCGAGATATGGACCGACGTCAACGGTTTTATGACGGCCGATCCCCGCGTCATCTCCACCGCCTATACCATCCCCGAACTGACCTACGTGGAGGCCATGGAGCTCTGCAATTTCGGAGCCAAGGTGGTCTATCCCCCCACCATCTATCCCGTATGCGTCAAGAATATCCCCATCCTTATCAAGAATACCTTCGAGCCCGAGAATCCCGGTAGCATCATCCGCGACCAGGTCAAGGACGACCACCGCAGCATCAAGGGTATCTCGAGTATCAAGGGCACCACACTCATCACCATCAGCGGTCTGAGTATGGTGGGCGTGGTGGGTGTCAACCGCCGCATCTTCTCCTCTCTGGCCAACAATCACATCAGTGTCTTTATGGTCAGCCAGGCATCATCGGAGAATAGCAGTAGCATCGGTGTGCGCGACGAGGACGCTGCGCAGGCCTGCGAGGTGCTCAATGCCGAGTTTGCCAAGGAGATAGAGCAGGGCAGTATGTATCCCATGCATGCCGAGAGCGGCCTGGCCACTGTGGCTGTGGTGGGCGAGAATATGAAGCACACCCCCGGTATAGCCGGCAAGCTGTTCGGTACGCTGGGCCGCAATGGTATCAGCGTCATAGCCTGTGCCCAGGGCGCCAGTGAGACCAACATCTCCTTTGTGGTCGATGGCCGCTATCTGCGCAAGTCGCTCAATGTCATCCACGATAGTTTTTTTCTCTCTGAGTACCAAGTGCTCAATATCTTCGTCTGTGGCATTGGTACTGTAGGCAGCAGCCTGCTCGAGCAGATACATCTTCAGCAGGAGAAACTCAAGCGAGAACTCCGCCTCAAACTCAACGTCGTCGGCATTGCCAGCAGTCGCAATGCCATATTCTGTCGCGAGGGACTCTCGCTCGACAACTACCGCGAGCAGCTTCAGCAGAGCGAACCAAGCTGTGTGGAGAAGCTCCGCGACGATGTCATTGGTATGAACATCTTCAATAGCGTCTTTGTGGACTGCACAGCCAGCGCCGAGGTGGCAGGCATCTACAAGAGCCTGCTCGAGCATAACGTCAATGTGGTGGCAGCCAACAAGATTGCGGCCAGCAGCGACTATGCCAACTATCACGAACTCAAGACCGTGGCTCAGAAGCGTGGCGTCAAGTTCCTCTTTGAAACCAACGTGGGAGCCGGACTGCCAATCATTCGCACCATCAACGACCTGCGCAACTCAGGCGACAAGATACTGCGTATTGAGGCCGTGCTGAGCGGTACACTCAATTTCATCTTCAATACCATCAGTCGCGACGTGCCCTTCAGCGAGACAGTTCGTCAGGCCAAGGAACTCGGTTACAGCGAACCCGATCCCCGCATCGACCTCAGTGGCAAGGATGTGATCCGCAAACTCGTCATTCTGAGTCGTGAGGCAGGCTATCAGATCAGTCAGGAGGATGTGGAGAAGAATCTCTTCCTGCCCCAGGAATTCTTCGAGGGTTCTCTCGAGGATTTCTGGCAGCGTCTTCCTTCGGTGGATGCCGGATTTGAGGAGCGTCGTGCCCAGCTGGAGAGCGAGGGCAAGAAGTGGCGCTTCGTGGCCAAGTTTGAGGACGGCAAGGCCAGCGTCAGCCTCGAGAGTTTCGACCAGTCGCACTCCTTCTATGTGCTCGAGGGCTCCAACAACATCGTGCTCCTCACCACAGAGCGCTACAAGGAGTATCCCATGCTCATCCAGGGCTACGGAGCCGGAGCCAGCGTTACGGCAGCAGGTGTATTTGCTGATATCATGAGCCTGGCGTAAAGCCCCACCCCCGCCTCTCCCAAGGGGGGGGGCTGTGCGAGTGGCAAGCCCCTGTACGAGGCGATTCATCGCCTTGTCCCCTACAATCTCACAAACCTCAAAACAATGAAACACATCATTATACTTGGCGATGGCATGGCCGACTGGCCCGTGGAGCGACTTGGCGGCAAGACGCTCCTGCAATATGCCCATACGCCACATATGGACACCCTGGCACGCCTTGGTCAGAACGGACTGCTCCGCACCGTGGCTGATGGATTCCATCCCGGCAGCGAGGTGGCCAACTCGAGCATCCTGGGCTACGACCAGCACCTTGTCTACGAGGGGCGCGGTCCCCTTGAGGCAGCCAGCATCGGTGTCGATCTCCATCCCGACGATTTCGCTATGCGATGCAATATCGTGTCGCTCGATGGCGACCTGCTCAAGAATCATTCTTGTGGCCGCCTTGAGACTGAGGAGGGCGACCAGCTCATCAAGTACTTGCAGGAGCATCTCGGGTCGGAGCGTGTGCATTTCTATACCGGTGTGCAGTATCGCCACCTCCTTGTCATTCGTGGCGGCAATAAGCATCTGCGCTGTACGCCTCCCCACGATATACCGCTGCGTCCATGGCGCGACTATCAGATTGAGGCTCTCGAGCCCGAGGCCGAGGAGACGGCAGAGTTGCTCCGCCAGCTCGTTGTCAAGAGTCAGGAACTCCTGCGCGACCATCCCCTCAACCGTGAGCGCGTGGCCCGCGGCATGGATCCCGCCAACAGTATCTGGCCGTGGGGTGGGGGATACCGCCCCAAGATGGAGCCGCTCACCGTGACCTATCCCCAGATACGCCGTGGCGCCGTCATCACTGCCGTCGATCTCATCCGAGGTATTGGCCACTATGCCGGTTTGCGTGTCATCGATGTAGAGGGAGCCACGGGGCTGTGGGACACCAACTTCGAGGGCAAGGCCCAGGCCGCTATCGAAGCTCTGCGCACTGATGACTTCGTCTATCTCCATGTCGAGGCCAGCGATGAGGCTGGTCATGATGGCGACATCGACCTGAAGCTCCAGTGTATCGAGAATATCGACCGCCACCTCGTAGGGCCCATTATGGAGGCCACGCGCGACTGGGAGGAGCCTGTAGCCATAGCTCTGCTGCCCGACCATCCCACGCCCTGCGAGCATCGCACTCACACCGCTGAGCCCGTGCCCTTCTGCATCTACTATCCAGGCATCGAGCCCGACCAGGTGCAGACCTTCGATGAGCAGGCTGCCCGTCAGGGCCAGCACGTCACCCTCGAGGGCGACGAGTTCATCAAACTGTTTATGGCTCACTAATGAATCATTAAAGCAAAGACACATTATGAAATATTATAGCACCAATGCCCAGGCACCTATGGCTACCCTCGAGAAGGCCGTAGTCAAGGGTCTGGCCGAAGATAAGGGCCTCTACATGCCCGAGCGTATCGTGGCTCTGCCACAAGAGTTTTATGACAACATCCAGGATATGAGTTTCCAGGAGATAGCCTTCCAGGTGGCCCAGGCCTTCTTTGGTGAGGACATCCCCGCAGACGACCTCAAGCAGATAGTCTACGACACCCTCTCCTTTGATGTGCCCGCAGTGCGCGTTGAGGACCGCATCTACTCCCTGGAGCTCTTCCACGGACCTACCCTTGCCTTCAAGGATGTCGGTGCCCGCTTCATGGCCCGTCTGCTGGGGTATTTTAACAGACAATCAAGCCCCCTCCCAACCTCCCCGAGGGGAGGAGCTGAGTCTACTGTCAATGTGCTTGTGGCTACCTCGGGTGATACGGGCTCGGCTGTGGCTAATGGATTCCTTGGTGTGCCAGGCATCCACGTGTATGTGCTCTATCCCAAGGGTAAGGTTAGTCCCATCCAGGAATGCCAGTTTACCACCCTTGGACAGAATATCACGGCTATCGAGGTGGACGGAGTTTTCGACGACTGTCAGGCCCTTGTCAAGAGCGCCTTTATGGACGAGGAGCTCAATCAGCACATGCGCCTCACCTCGGCCAACAGCATCAATGTGGCACGATTCCTGCCCCAGAGTTTCTACTACTTCTATGCCTATGCCCAGCTCAAGAAGCTCGGTCTGGCCGACAAGGTAGTGGCTTGCGTCCCCAGTGGCAACTTCGGCAATATCTGTTCGGCGCTCTTTGGCAAGAAGATGGGCCTCCCCATTCATCGCTTCATAGCGGCCAACAATGCCAACGACATCTTCTATCAGTATCTTCAGACCGGCCAGTATGAGCCTAAGGCCAGCCAGCAGACCATAGCCAATGCCATGGACGTGGGCGATCCCAGCAACTTTGCCCGTATCTATGACCTCTATGGCAAGGACCACAAGGCCATCTGCAAGGATATCGCCGGAGCCACCTACAGCGACTCTCAGATAGCGGATACCATGCGTCAGTGTCTGGCCGACACGGGCTATCAGCTCGACCCCCACGGTGCCTGTGGCTATCGTGCCCTCAAGGAGGGATTGAAGGACGACGAGGTAGGTTTCTTCCTCGAGACGGCGCATCCCGCCAAGTTCAAGCAGGTGGTCGACGACATCTGCCACACTGATGTGGAGATTCCTGCCCGTCTGCAGGCCTTCATGGAGGGCACCAAGCAGAGCGTCCCCATGAGCAGAGTGTTTGCCGATTTCAAGCAGTATCTGCTTGGTCGATAGTAGCTCAGGTCCCGCCCCGTCCCCTCCCCGCGAAGGGGAGGGGAGCTTGGGGGCAAGATCGAGGCGATGAATCGCCTCGCACCATTGTTAATTATTCATTATTAATTGTTCTGCCCTTCACCATGCGTACCCTCCTTTCTGTTCTTTTGCTCTTCGCTTCGCTGAGTGCTCCTGCCCAGAGCACCTGGGAGCGCATCAAGAGTGCGGCATCCAGCATGCGCGATGCAGCCTCGAATGTGAGCAACTCGCTGCAGTACACCGTGCCCGTCACAGGGCGTCGGTTCTATAATTTCGTGCCAGATGCTGACCTTCTCCAGCTCTCCACGCAGCAGTATCGCCAGTATATGCGCTCAGCGCGACGATCCACCGATGCCACACGCCTGGCCACTGTCAAGCGCGTGTCCAATCGCTTGGCATCAGCCGTGAAGCGCTTCTATCGCGAGCAGGGGATGAGCGATGAGCTCCGCTATCTGCAGTGGGAGTTCAACCTGGTGCGCAGTTCGGAGGTCAATGCTTTCTGCATGCCTGGAGGTAAGATAGTGGTCTACGAGGGAATCATGCAAGTGGCCAACGATGATGCCTCTCTGGCTATAGTCATTGGCCATGAGATAGCCCACGCCATCTGCAAGCACAGCGCCGAACAGATGTCCAAACAGATGATACAGAAGTATGGCTACCAGATTGCCATGGGCATGCTCAGTCTCTCGGGGGTGAGCAGCACCAAATATGACATTGCCCAGATAGCAGGCCAGGTGGGACTCTCGCTGCAAAACCTCCGCTATTCGCGCCAGAACGAGAAGGAGGCAGACCGCATCGGCCTCATCATTGCTGCCATGGCGGGTTATTCGCCCGATGCCGCCATCCCCTTCTGGCAGCGTATGGGCGAGCAGGGCAAATCCACCTCCACCCACGACTGGTATTCTACGCACCCCTCGAATGCCAACCGTATCCAGAGTCTGCAGTCCTTTCTGCCCGAGGCAAGGCGATACTACAGGAAGTGAATTCTTAGGGGGCATTCGAGGCGATGAATCGCCTTGCACAGGGGCTCCTTATGGGGAGAGGTACTCGGGGCGATGAATTGCCCCGCACAATGGAGATGGCTGCAGACCGGTGTCCGTTTTACCGTGTATGTGGCCATTTTCTCGTCATTTTTTTGCATATATAGTGAAAATGTTGTTTCTTTGCAGTGGAAATCCCAAAAACGAATATCAAATAACCCTATTAAAACTGATTGCCTATAGCCCAACATTACTCTAAACGAAAAAACATAGACTGTAATGGAAAAATACAATGCGATGACCGACGAACAGTTGGTACGTATGTACGAAGAGGGTATAGACCATGCATTTGATATTCTTTTGGAGCGCCACAAGAATCAGCTTTTTACGTACATCCTCTTTCTTACGCGGAGCCAGTCCGTGGCCGACGATGTCTTTCAGGACACCTTCGTCAGAGCCATCATGGCCATACGCAATCACCGATACCACGACACGGGCTCGTTTGCCTCGTGGCTGCTGCGCATTGCGCGCAACCTCGTGCTGGACCGCCTGCGCAACGCTCACAACAACTTGACCACGTCGCACGAACTCGTGGACGATCAGGGCGAGGTGCGTGGCGACCTCTTCAACAATGCTGCCCTCTGCGAGCCCAACATCGAGCACCGCATGCTGGTGGAGCAGAGCGAGGAGGATGTGCGCATGCTCATCACCCACCTGCCCCCCAATCAGCAGGAGGTCATCTACATGCGCTACTATCAGGACATGCCCTTCAAGGAGATAGCCGAAGTGCTGGGTGTGAGCATCAACACGGCGCTCGGACGCGTGCGCTATGCCATACTCAATCTGCGACGTCTCGCTGCCAAGCGTGATCTCTACATGGCCGTCTGACTTTTTTCTCGCCCCATATACAATAAATGCGGTGGGAATGAGTTATAGTAGGTAGAGTAAATCAATCAATACCAGCTTATGATGAAACCTCTACCCAACCAGCCACCACAGCCCAGCAAGGACGTTCTGGAGTATCTCATGCGATTTGCCCGCATGTACCGACCCGTGTCAGCGTAACCAACACATTTGCACCCCTTAACAGGAACAAGAAAGGAACAAAATTGCTATGCTACTCTCACCTTCGCTCTTAGCAGCCGACTTCTCCGACCTCAAGGGCCAGATAGCCCTGCTCAATGAGAGTGAGGCCGACATGCTTCACCTCGATGTGATGGACGGTGTGTTCGTGCCCAACATCAGTTTCGGATTCCCCGTGCTCAGACACGTGGCACGCCTCTGCCAAAAGCCCCTCGACGTGCATCTCATGATTGTGGAGCCACAGAAGTTCATACCTCAGGTGGCTGCTCTGGGGGCCTACTACATGAATGTGCACTACGAGGCCGTCACCCACCTGCACCGCGTCATCTGGCAGATACGCGAGGCTGGTATGCACCCCGCCGTGACGCTCAATCCTTCTACCCCCGTCAGTGTCTTGGCCGACATCATACGCGATGTCGACATGGTGCTCCTCATGAGTGTCAACCCCGGCTTTGGCGGACAGAAATTCATCGAACACACCTACACCAAGGTGCGCCAGTTGCGCCAGCTTATCGAAGAGACGGGCAGCAAGGCGCTCATCGAGATAGACGGCGGTGTGAATATGCAGACGGCTCCGCTGCTGGTGGAGGCCGGAGCAGATATCCTGGTGGCAGGCAGTGCCGTGTATGGAGCCGAGGATGTGGTCAAGGCGGCCCATGACCTCAAGGCTGTATGCCAGATGGACAAATAGTCAGCGAGGGGATGCTCTTTGTATTATCCTTCTTTGTATTGGGTATTGTAGCAGGCAGTTTTTGCCTCCCTGCTACAATACCCAATTTTGTATTCCCACTCATCCTTATTCCCGCTCTGGTGGTTGCTCTGGGCACCTATCGACGCTCGGGGCAACTGAGAGGGCGCGTCTTTGTCGTTGCCCTGGCGGTGGTCCTTGCGGTGGCGGGGAGCTATTGCGGGCATGTGGCGCAGCAGTTGCCACGGACGGCCTCAGAGTCTGTCGGCGGATTGCTGACAGATGCCAGGGAGGCTGCGAGCCGGTTTGTGGACTCCACCTCGTTGGGCCCCTCACAGCGCGCCTTGGTCAAGGCTATGGCACTGGGCATCCGCGACGAGGTGGACGACCACTACCGGAGCCTCTACCGCGAGTCGGGCAGCAGTCATCTGCTGGCGCTCTCGGGTCTGCATCTGGGCATACTGATGAGCGTGATGGGCATCTTCATCACCATGAGTGTAAACTCCCGCCGATTGCATGCCGCCGTGGTGTGCCTCGTGATGGTCACGATATGGGGCTATGCCCTGCTGGCCGGTATGCCGTATTCGCTGGTGCGCGCCACGCTGATGGCCACGCTGATGCTCGTGGCAGGGATGATGGGCCGTCGGCCCTTCTCGCTCAAGGTGCTTCTCACGGCGGCCCTGGCCATCGTGACGGTGTCGCCCCGCAGCATCTTTGATGTAGGCATGCAACTCTCGTTTACCGCCGTGCTGTCCATCGCCCTCTTCTATCAGCCCCTCACCACGCTGGTGGCACCGCGCCGCAAGTGGGCAAAGGGGGTGTGGGGACTGCTGTGCGTCTCGCTTGTGGCATGGTTGGGCACGATGCCGCTGGTGGTCTACTACTTCCACAACTTCCAGCCCTGGTCGCCGCTGCTCTCGATGGTCTTCGTGCCAGCCACCACGGTGCTGATGTATGCCCTGCTGCCTTATTGCCTCCTCCACTGGTGTGGGTGGGGCTTGGTGGCAACGCCCATAGCGTGGCTCATCGACCATCTCTACGAGTGGCAATGGTGGCTGATGGGGCGCGCTGCTGTGTGGCCTGGTGTCCACCACGATGGGGTGTGGCTCTCGGGCTACGGTGTGCTGTTGGTCTACGCCGTGATGGGCCTTCTGGCAGCAGTGGTCAGTGTGCGACGCGTCTTTCGTCCCCGTCTTGTGACGCTCATGGTGGTGGTGATGGCAGGCATCCCGGTGGTGGAGCATCTGGCGCGCAGCCCCAAGCGTGAACTCATTTTCTACAAGAATTATCACTGTCCCACAGCACATTTCATTCTCTCGCAAGACAGCACATACCTACTCCCCGCGCGTAGCGACAGTGTGTGGCTGTATCTGCAGTATGAGCACGACCACGGCTGGGCTTTCCACGGTCTCTCTACGCCTATTCGTCTCGACCATCGCCCCGATCTGTGTCGTGACGGTATGGTGCGTATGGGTGGTGTGACGCTGCTCCAGATACACGACATGCGCTGGCTTATCAATACCCCCGACACGCTCACGGTGGACTACCTGCACATCTGTCATGGCTACTACGGGGGCATGAGTGAACTGGCATCCCGCTTTCGTCCCTCCATGGTGGTGCTTGATGCCTCGCTGGGGTGGCGGCGCGCGCGTTTTCTGCACGAGCAATGCGACTCGCTGGGCCTCTCGGTGTGGGATATACGTCAGCAGGGAGAGCTGCGTGCTTCTTTTTAGACAACGGACGATAAGCGGACAACAGACAACAGGCCCTTGATATAGAGGAGAGTACTATCCTCTAATTTTACATATGGGTCTTAGCGTCACAGGATATGGGTCTTGACACTGTTAGGATATGGGTCTTGTTGCACTGAGATATGGGTCTTTTTTGGGGGATAGGTAGGGAGTTTTTCAACGTAACGAACGGAAGTGTTTTCAACAAGAAGTATTGAGCCTTAATTCCGCAACACTATTACAAATATGACTTTTTAAGTACCTGGGCAACAAAAAGTTCTTGCTTGTGGCAAGCGGCAAAGCCGAGCGGCTCAGGATTTTATCCGACCGTTTCTCGCCATGGCAAAGTACAAGTAAACTCGCTTTGCTCATCTGGCTTAACGAAACCGTTCGCTAATGAGCGTTTACTTCTGTGGCGGCTCATGTATTGAGGATGTAACCACTCATTTGATGAGCCATCTCTCGCTTCACCCGACACTTCGCACCTGTAGTGCCGACACGATTCTCAGAGCCATAAAGGAACTGACCCAGGATAATATTTCAAAATGAGTCAGG
>CALZKW010000104.1 GCA_945788095.1 uncultured Prevotellaceae bacterium
ATTCGAACCAACGACCCCGAGATTACAAATCACGTGCTCTGGCCAACTGAGCTATGGAGGCGGGTGGAGAAGCTTACTGCATCGCGCCGCTACAACCAACTACCCTTGCTGCGATCAAGCCCTGGGGGATTCGAAGGGAGCATGCCGTACAGGACTTCTCCGTGTATTTAGCGGTTGCAAAGATAAGGCGAATGGGGTAAACGTGCAAACTTTTTGGGTATATTTTTTTGTTTGTGGGTTTGTTTTGTACTTTTTGGAGAGGAAAATACGCGGTGGATGGGGAGAAAATAGTAATTTTGGAGCTAATTATGGATAAACTGGTATATGATAATAGTTTTTTGCGCGCACACGCGACACGCCTGGGCGTGATTGTGGGCGTGTATTGGAGTGGCAGTTTCCTGTGTAACATGTATGGCGCGTCGATGCCGTTGTTGGGTCTGCTGGCCATGCCTCTGGGACTGCTGTGTATGTTTCGCATTGGCGGGATACTGGGGCGCATGATGGCCGTGACTGAGGGGCTGACGCGAAGAAGGGCGTGGAGGCTGTGTCTGGTGGGGCATCTGCTGGGCATATTGCTGGTGACGCTGCTGCAGTATGTGTACTTCCGCTATTTGGATGACGGCATGCTGATGAGAAGCATGATGGAGACGCTGGAGCTACCTGAGATGAAAGAGCTGCTGAAGAACTTCCCTGACGAGGCGCGCGACCAGATGATGGAGATAATGAGCAATCCGGCGCTGATGACGCGTCAGCTGTTTTTCTATAATATCTTTTTGGCCCTTGTGGTGAGCGTACCTACTGCAGCCTGGGGCTGGTATAGAGCCCGACTGTGGGGTAGGGAGCAGCGATGATGGCTAATGAATGGAACAAGAAATAAGTGATAAAGATATGGACATAAGCGTGATAGTGCCTCTGTATAACGAGGCTGAGTCGATACCCGAATTGCATGCGTGGATTAAGCGTGTGATGGATGAGAGGGGATTCGAGTATGAGATTATCTTTGTGAACGATGGCAGCACTGATGACTCGTGGGCTGTCATCGAGGCGCTGAGCAAGGAGAACAAGGAGGTACATGGCATTAAGTTTAGAAGAAACTATGGTAAGAGCCCAGCCTTGTACTGCGGTTTTGAGCGTGCAGAGGGCGATGTTGTGATAACGATGGACGCTGACCTGCAGGACTCGCCTGATGAGATTCCCGAGCTCTATAGGATGATAGTGGAGGATGGGTATGACCTGGTGAGCGGCTACAAGATGAACCGCAAGCAGGGAGATCCCCTCTCGAAGACTATTCCGACGAAGCTCTTTAATGCTACGGCCCGCAAGGTGAGTGGCATTAAGAATCTGCATGACTTTAACTGCGGACTGAAATCGTATCGCAAGGAGGTGGTGAAGAATATCGAGGTGTATGGCGAGATGCATCGCTACATACCCTACCTGGCCAAGAACGCTGGTTTTGCCAAGATAGGTGAGAAGCCCGTACATCACCAAGCCCGCAAGTTTGGCACATCGAAATTTATGGGCTGGAACCGCTTTGTGAATGGTTATCTGGACCTATTGTCGCTTTGGTTCCTGAATAGTTTTGGACTGAAGCCCATGCATATCTTTGGTTTTATCGGTACACTGATGTTCTTCTTCGGATTCCTGGCCGTAGTGGCTGTGGGTGCTACGAAGTTGTGGTATCTACAGAGTGGCACGGCTCATCCGCTGGTGACTGATTCGCCTTACTTCTACATTGCGTTGACGATGATGATACTGGGCACGCAGCTGTTTGTGGCTGGATTCCTTGGTGAGCTCATCAGCCGTAATGGTAGTGAGAGGAATAACTATCAGGTGGAGAAGACCTTGTAAGGACTCTTTTTAGGGCTGCAAAAGGTATAAAAGGGGAGAGAAAGGGCTCCAAAGGAACGAATGGGACGCTGGGATACGAGGCCATGAATGGCCTCGGACAGGTAATATAAATATAGCATGAAGAGAATTCGAAAAATTATAACGGGGCTGACAGGAATCATGGCCGTAGTGGGCTGTGAGGGCATTGACTGCACGCTGGATAATGTGGTGGCGCTCAATGTGGGGCTTTATGACAGCAGCACGGGGGCAGCTATTGCCTTAAGCGATACGCTGACGGTGACGGCAGCGGGGACAGACTCGGTGATATACAACAGGGGGGTGAATACCTCTAAACTGCAGTTGCCCATGAGCTACTGGGGAGATGCTGATACACTCTGTCTGAGGGTGTATGGCAAGGACTATGCCTTTGAGGATGTGATAACGATAAGGAAGACGAACACGGTGCATTATGAGTCGCCGGATTGTGCCACAACGATGTTTCACACAATAGAGGGTGTGACGTGGGTGAGCGCGCTGAAGACAATAGACTCGGTAGTGGTGTGTAAACCATCGGTGAATTATGAGAAGAAGGAGAACATCAGGATATATTACCATACTGCTGATAGTGATCAATAGCCTCGGAGCCCGGGCTCAGGAGAGCGACACGGTGAGGACGGCTCTGCGCGACATAGAGCAAGCTCTGGTGAAGCCTAAGGCGAACCTGGTGAGCGGTGTATCCGTGAGAGCCGACTTGCTGGGCCTCTTTATGTATGCAGCGGGGAGCCGGTTCAGCAATATGGAGTGTGGTGCGAAACTAAGTTTTCGCGACAAGTATTTCCCCCTCGTGGAGCTCGGCATCGGCCGAGGCAAACGTGAGGGACAGGACAATGACAACGCGTTTGAAACAACAGCACCCTTCTTTCGTGTGGGAATGGACTACAACTTCGGCAAGCCTACGAGCATGAACCGCATACTGGGCGGTGTGAGGTATGGATGGAGCGTGTTCAACTACGACTTCACGTGTCCTACATTTACCGACCCCGTGTGGGGCACCACCAAGCCCCTGGCCCTTGAAAGCCAGGATGGCAGCGCACACTGGCTGGAGTTTGTGGTAGGATTGCAAACGAAGTTGGTGAGCTTTCTGCACCTGGGATGGGATATCCGATTCAAGGCCCGCATGAAGCAGAAGACAAGTGACTATGGTCAGCCATGGTATATACCCGGATATGGTCGCAACAGCGGCACGATGTGGGGTGGAACAGTAAATCTGGTATTTGATATAGAAACGAAATGGACAAAGAAAGACAAGCACAAGACGGCCAGCAAATGAGGGCCGATAAGCGCAAAGGGTTGTGGTGGCAGATGCCCTTCCTTCTACTGCTCATCGTGGGCACTATCTATGTGGTGAGAGGCGGCATCGGTCTGCCCCAGACTGCTCAGCCTGGCTACCAGAGAAATGAGGGCGCGGTGTTTGGCACCATCTATCACGCCACGTATCAGCACGCAACGGATCTGCAGCCGGAGATAGAGGCAGAACTGAAGAAGGTGGATGAAAGTCTGTCGATGTTTAACACCGAGAGCACCATCAGCCAGATAAACCAGGACAAGAGTCACGAGACTGATTCGCTGCTGCGCTACATCTTTGCCCTGTCTGAACGTGTGAGCGAGCAGACTGAGGGTGCCTTTGATATCACCGTGGCTCCGCTGGTGAATGCCTGGGGCTTCGGCTACAAGAATGGAGTACTGCCCGACTCAGCGCAGGTGGATAGCCTGCGAGCTCTCGTGGGCTGGCAGATGATACACCTGGAGGCTGACACTATAAGAAAGGAACGCGCGGGAATGGTGATGGACTGCAGCGCCATAGCCAAGGGATTCGGATGTGACGTGGTGGCCAATATGCTGCGTCGCAAGGGCATCAAGAACTTCATGGTGGAGATTGGCGGCGAGATAGTCGTGGAGGGTAAGAACGACAAGGGAGGCGCGTGGCGTATCAGTGTGCTGAAACCCGTGGAGGACTCGACATGCGTCAACCAAGAGTCGCAGACGGTGCTGCAGCTGACAGACTGCGGCATGGCCACGAGCGGTAACTACCGCAATTATCACGTGGACCAGAACGGCCAGAAGCGTGCACATACGATAGATCCCAGGAGTGGCTACCCGGTGCAGCACAGCATACTGTCGAGCACGGTGATAGCCCCTACATGTGCTGAGGCAGATGCTTTTGCCACAGCCTTTATGGTGATGGGGCTCGACAAGGCCAAGGAGACACTGGCGAAGCGCTCCGATCTGAAGGCCTACCTGATCTATGCCGACACGGAGGGCAAGATGAAGACTTACGTCACCCCCAACATGCCTGAGTGAAAGACACAGGCAGGGGCGATGACACGACCCATTAATTGATCACAAACCACAGTACCGGGCACGCGGAAACAGACAGACACGAAGCCAATGACCAACCTCTCCTATAGCGATATGTATGAGTTGCTCTCTGCCATACCCCTGTTTAGGGGTGTGGGCGGCGACGACCTCGGGCTCATCCTCGACAGGGCGAACCTGAGACGAGTGACCGTGGAGAGGGGCGAACCTATCGTGATGCAGGGCGATGCATGCCGCAACCTCATCGTGGTGCTGAGCGGCAGGGTGAGGGTAGTGACGCAGTCGGTGCGCAATGACTACAGCCTGGTGGAGTGGATAGACGAGGTGCACACCATCGAACTCGAGCAGCTCTACGGCCTGCAGCAGCGTTATGCCCGCACCTACGAAGCAGACACAGAAGTGGTGTGCCTGGTGGTGAGCAAGGATGACGTGCGCCGCACCCTGATGGGCATCAATATATGGCGCATCAATCTCCTCAATGCCCTCTCCACAGCCCAGGCTCGCTATCGCGACATGGCTATAGAAGCCCTGGGGGACAGCCTTGAGGAACAAATATACCACTTCGTCAGGCTGCGAGCGCTAACTCAATACGGGCCCAAACAGCTGACCATCACGATGGCCACACTGGGGCGATATACCAACAGTTCGCGCGTGGTGGTGAGCAATGCACTGCATCGCCTGCGCGAGAAGGGCAGGATAGAGATGAAGGCAGGAGAGATCGGTTTTGCATCGCTCGAAGCCTTTCAGCCCCAAAGCAGCACATGAGATGAGAATAATGGGGTGGGGGATGTGCTTCACCTCAATGACAGACCATTGACAAACCCTATAGTGGGGAAAGATACAGACCATACGATGAACAGATTCTTAGACAAAAGCTACGGCACACCCTATGACACCGTGCCATTCGACCAGATAAAGCAGGAGGACTATGAGCCCGCCATGATGGAGGGTATGAAGGAAGAACTCGAGGACGTGGAGCGCATTGCCAACAATCCCGAGCCACCCACCTTTGAGAATACCATCGATACGCCACCGGTGCGCACACTGGAGCGCGTGACGACAGTCTTCTTCAATCTCCTTAGCGCCCATACCAACGACGAGATGGACGCATTGGCACAGAAGATGAGTCCGATACTGACCGAGCATAGCAGCAAGATAATGCTCAACGAACGTCTGTGGCAACGTGTGAAACACGTATACCACCACCATCGCCCCCTGACCAGCGAGGAGCACATGCTATTAAATAAGGTATACGATGGATTTGTGCGCCATGGTGCCAACCTGTGTGAGGAGGACAAAGCAAAGCTAAATGCCCTGAAGATGGAACTGGCGCAACTCACGCTGCAGTTTGACCAGAACCACCTCAAGGAGACGAATGCCTACGAGCTGCATATCACCTCAGAGGACGACCTGGCCGGACTGCCCGCGAGTCAGCGCGAGGCGGCGGCACTGGCTGCCAGCGAATCAGGCAAAGAGGGCTGGCTCTTCACGCTCCATGCCCCTTCGATGCGCCCCTTTATGATGTATGCTGACAATCGTCAACTGCGCCGACAGATGTATATGGCTGCCAATTCACAGTGTACACACGACAACGACTGCAACAACGAGGATATCGTGCGCCGCATCGTCAATCTGCGCCTCGAGATGGCACGCCTGCTGGGCTACGACACATGGGCAGACTACGTATTGCCCCAACGTATGGCACAGGACACACAGCACGTCTACACCCTGCTTGATCAGTTGCTGGAGGCCTACCTCCCTGCCGCCAAACGTGAGGTGGAGGAGGTGCGCGAGATGGCACGCCGACTCGAGGGCGAGGATTTTGAGATGATGCCCTGGGACTTTGCCTACTACAGCCACAAGCTCAAGATGGAGCGCTACAACCTCGACCCAGAGATGCTCCGCCCCTACTTCGAGCTGAGCAACGTAAAGCGCGGCGTATTTGGCTTGGCCACACGTCTTTATGGCATCACATTCGAGCAGCGCTCCGACATCCCCGTCTACCACCCCGAGGTTGAGGCATGGGAGGTGAAGGACAAGGACGGCAGTTTCCTGGCCATCCTCTACACCGACTTCCATCCACGCTCGAGCAAGCAGAGCGGAGCATGGATGACCAGCTACAAGGAGCAGTGGACCGAGGCCGACGGCACCGATAGCCGCCCTCATGTGAGCGTGACGATGAACTTTACCAAACCCACACCCGACAAGCCCGCGCTGCTCACCCTGGGCGAGGTGGAGACCTTCCTGCATGAGTTTGGTCATGCACTCCATGGCATGTTCAGCCGAGTGAGGTATGAGTCGCTCAGCGGCACGAATGTGTACTGGGACTTTGTGGAACTGCCAAGCCAGTTTATGGAGAACTATGCTGTAGAACCAGAGTTCCTTCAGACCTTTGCCCGCCACTACCAGACTGGTGAGGCCCTGCCCTCCACACTCATTGAGCGCATACGAGAGAGCCGCAACTTCCAGGCTGCCTATCAATGTGTGCGTCAGGTCAGTCTGGGACTGCTCGACATGGCATACTACACCCTGCGTGAGCCCCTCACCACCGACATTGCCTCCTTTGAGCGCGAGGCATGGAGCCGTGCCCAGGTGCTGCCCCATGTGGATGGCACGTGCATGTCGGTGCAGTTTGGCCACATCATGAGTGGTGGCTACAGCGCAGGTTATTACAGCTACAAGTGGGCAGAAGTGCTCGATGCAGATGCCTTCAGCCTCTTCCAGCAGAATGGCATCTTCGACCAGGCCACGGCGCAGCGCTTCCGCGACAGTGTGCTCTCTCGAGGCGGCACAGCCCTGCCCATGGACCTTTATGTCAAATTCCGCGGCCAGGAGCCCACCATCGATGCCTTGCTTCGCCGCAATGGCATCATGACCAAGCAGGCCGAGCTCGACCATCGCTACCTGCGTATGGCTGCTATATGGAGCGAAAACAGCTACTGCCAGCGTCGCAAGGTGGGTGCGCTCATCGTCAAGGACAAGATGATCATCTCGGATGGCTACAACGGTACCCCCTCAGGCTTTGAGAACGTCTGCGAGGACCCCAACAATGTCACCATCCCCTATGTGCTCCATGCTGAGGCCAATGCCATCACCAAAATAGCCCGCTCGGGCAACAACTCCGAGGGCAGCACCCTCTACGTCACCGATTCGCCCTGCATCGAGTGTGCCAAGCTCATCATCCAGGCCGGCATCAAGCGCGTCATCTATGGTCGCAAATACCGCCTCACAGAGGGCGTAGACCTACTCAAGCGTGCCGGCATCGAGGTAGAATACGTGCCCTTTGCGTAAAATTTCAATTGTTGACAGCCGACGGGGCGTAGCCCTCGCCCCTATACCTTAGGTCGAGCCTTAGGCCCCGTTGACTATAGACCATAGACTTTATACTTAAGACAGGGTGCAGCCCCGACCTTCAGACTGGACTCCACCCCTTAGAATTATGGACAAACATCGCTTTACCCCCATCCTCATGGCCCTCAGTGCCGTGATAGGTATTTTCCTTGGGTGGTTCTTCACCCTTCATTTCTCAGGCAATCGCCTCAGCATCATCAATGCTGGCAGCAATAAGTTTGAGAATATGCTACATCTCATCGACAACAACTATGTTGACACCATCGATGTCAATTCGCTCGTCGAGACGGCACTGCCCAACATCCTTGCCGAACTCGACCCCCACAGTCGCTACATACCCGCCAATGAGGCCCAGCAGGTAGAGGACGATCTGCGCGGCTCCTTCTCAGGCATCGGTGTGAGCTTTGTCATGCAGAAGGATACCGTCAATGTGATGAGCGTTATCAAGGGCGGTCCCAGCGAGCGCTTCGGCGTGATGCCCGGCGACCGTATCGTACGTGCCGACACCACCTATCTGGTGGGCATGCGTCAGGACTCCGTCATGACCTTCCTCAAGGGTCCACGCGACTCCAAAGTCAAGCTTGAGATAGTGCGCAAGGGCCATAAACAGCCCCTCTACATCACTGTGACGCGTGGCGACATACCCACCCACACCATTGATGCTGACTACATGATCACCGACACCACGGGCTATATACGCGTAAAGAGCTTTGGTGAGAACACCTTCACTGAGTTTCTCATGGCCCTGGCCCGACTCTCTTCGCAGGGCATGACCAACCTCATTGTCGACCTCCGTGGCAACTCTGGAGGCTACATGGAACCCGCTATTAAGATGGTCAACGAGTTCCTGCCCGCCAACTCCCTCATCGTCTACACCGAGGGACGTATGTCACCCCGTCAGGAGTCGCGCAGCAATGGTCGCGGACAGTTCCAGCAACTCCCCCTTGTGGTGCTTGTCGACGAGGGTTCGGCCTCAGCCAGCGAGATCTTTGCCGGTGCCATTCAGGACAACGACCGCGGCACCATCATCGGCCGCCGCTCCTTTGGCAAGGGCCTCGTGCAGCAGCAGATGGCCTTCAAGGACGGTTCGCTGGTGCGCCTCACCATAGCCCGCTACTACACCCCCGCTGGTCGCTGCATCCAGAAGCCCTACCAGAAGGGCCATGGCGAAGACTACGAGATGGACCTGCTCACACGCTACGAGCGCGGTGAGTTCTTCTCGCAGGACAGCATCAAGCAGAGCGGACCGGAGTATCACACCAAGATAGGGCGCGTGGTCTATGGTGGTGGTGGCATCATGCCCGACCTCTTTGTGCCCGAGGATACCACCCTCATCACCCTCTACTACAAGGAGGCTGTCTACCAGGGCCTCACCCGCCAGTTTGCCTTCGACTACACCGACTCCTACCGTGAGCGCCTCAGCCAGTTCGCCACCGCCTCGCAGCTCGAGCGCTTCCTCAAGGCACAAAATCTGGTAGAGAAGTTTGCCAACTACGCCCAGGAGCGCGGACTGCGTCGTCGCAACCTGCAGATAGAGAAGAGCACACCGCTGCTCGAGCGAATGATATTCGCCAATATTATATACAATATGAAGAGTGACTCCGAATACTATGAGTATATCAACCACCAGGACCTCACCGTGAAGCAGGCCGTAGAGGTGCTTGCCAAGGGTGAGTCGCGACCCATCAAGCCAACGCAAAAGCAAGACAAATGATCCAGCAGATTACCTCCCTCCATCATCCCGGTGTAGAGGTCTTTGGCACCCTCACCGAGGCTCAGCTTCGCAACCGTCTCGAACCCTCCAAGGGCATCTTCATTGCTGAGAGCCCCAAGGTTATCGATGTGGCCCTGCGTCAGGGGCTCCAACCTCTGGCTCTGCTCTGCGAGGAGCGCCACATCGAGGGTGATGCCCGCGACATCATCAGCCGCTGCGACGACATACCCGTCTACACCGGTTCGCGCCAACTCCTGGCAGAGCTCACGGGCTACACCCTCACTCGCGGTGTGCTCTGTGCCATGCGTCGCCCCCAGCCCCCCACGGTCGAGGCCGTCTGTCGTGATGCCCGCCGCGTGGTGGTCATCGATGGGGTAGTGGACAGCACCAATATCGGTGCCATTTTCCGCTCAGCAGCAGCCCTCGGCATGGACGCCGTGCTGCTCACCCCCACCTCGTGCGATCCACTCAACCGCCGCAGTGTGCGCGTCTCGATGGGCAGTGTATTCCTCATCCCCTGGGCCTGGGTCGATGGTCCCATCACCCCCACTTTGGGTGCCCTCGGTTTCAAGACAGCTGCTATGGCTCTCACCGACCAGAGCATCTCGCTCGACGACCCCGTTCTGCTTCACCAGGACCGCCTGGCCTTCATCATGGGCACCGAGGGCGACGGTCTGGCCCACAACGTCATCTCCGAGGCCGACTACACCGTCCGCATCCCCATGCATCATGGTGTCGACTCCCTCAACGTAGCCGCTGCCTCCGCCGTAGCCTTCTGGCAGCTACGCGCACAGCGCACAGAGGAATAACACTCATCATCTCCCCCCAATAGAAAGCTACCACCACCGCGGTAGCTTTTTTGTATAGAGTGGGAGACTGATGTGTGGCAAAAGGGGGAGTATAATAGCGTGACGGAGAGGGAAAAATGGGAGTTTAGCTGTGAGTTTAACAACGGAACGAACGGAAAAATATAATTCACACGAAGGCACGCGCTCGGCATCCCCCCAGGGGTGACGCTTAGCGAGCGAAGCGGGTCTAAGAAGAGCACGAAGTGTTATTGACGTGGCTGGTCACATATTCACCAGGAAGGCCCACCGAGACAATTGCCCTGACCGGGCAAATGTCTCTGTTGGCGGTCCAAATGTTATTCATCCTATTTAAGTTTCGGGAGTTCCTAACTCACCATTTTGTATTTGTATAATTCGCATA
>CALZKW010000105.1 GCA_945788095.1 uncultured Prevotellaceae bacterium
GGTAACTCTAATATAGTTAGTGGGTAACTCTAATATAGTTAGTGGGTAACTCCAAATGAGTTAGTTTTTAAGTCCTATATACTCATTATTCCAAGTCTCTCCATTCTAACGAATCTGACGAGCTTGCTCATATATGCGAATTATACAAATACAAAATGGTGAGTTAGGAACTCCCGAAACTTAAATAATTAACAATTAACAATGGGCTCGAGGCCATGAATGGCCTCGCACAGTGGCTCTATGCAGGGGCTCGAGGGCAATAACAATTAATAATTAACAATGGGGTCCGAGGGCATGAATGGGCACGCACGATATTAAACTAACAAATCTGGATAATCATGAAAAAAGTATTTGTATTGATGGCTGTGGCTGTGGTGGCGCTGACCACCTGCGTGCATACCAAGGAGACGAAGGGAGGGACCTTCGTGGAGGTGCGTGATGGACGCTTCTATATCGGCGATGAGGAGTATCGCTATGTGGGCACCAACCTGTGGTATGGGGCCATATTAGCCAGCGAGGGGCAGGGAGGCGACCGTGAACGCCTGGCCCGCGAACTGGACCTGATGCAGGAGGTGGGCATCAGCAATGTGCGTGTGCTGGTGGGTGGAGATGGAAGGGGAGAACCCGACTATCAGATAAAACCTACGCTGCAGATCGCTCCGGGAGAATACAACGACACCATACTGAGGGGCCTCGACTACCTGATGGCCGAACTGGAAAGACGCAACATGAAGGCCGTGCTCTACCTCAACAATGCGTGGGAGTGGAGCGGAGGTTTTGGGCAGTACCTGGAGTGGGCAGGAGCAGGCGAGGTGGTGAGCCCCAAGGACTGGGAGGCCTTCCAAGAGTACCACTCGCAGTTTACAAGAAACGACTCGGCTGTGGCACTCGCTGCAGCCCACACACGCTACATCGTGAGCCGCACCAACACGGTGACGGGGAAGCCCTACGCGGAGAGTCCCGCCCTGATGGCCTGGGAACTGGCCAACGAACCCCGCGCCTTTGCCCGCGACTCGGTGACGAAGGCCCGATTTGCGGAGTGGATACACAGCCAGGCCAAACTCATCAAGAGCCTCGACCCCAACCACCTGGTGACCACAGGCAGCGAGGGCAAAAACGGATGTGAGGTAGACCTGGAACTCTTCAATAAGATACACTCCTATCCCGAGATAGACTATGCGTGCATCCATGTGTGGCCCTTCAACTGGGCGTGGCTGGGCAAGTATGTGGCCACGACGGAGGAGGCCATAGCAACGAACGGGGCCGAGAGCGTGGTGACACAGGTCGACGTGGCCTGTGAGAACACTCGCCAGTATATCGACGAGCACTATGCCCTGATGGTCAAGGCCGGCAAGCCCATGGTGCTGGAGGAGTTTGGTTATCCACGCGACAACTACAGCGTGGAGGTGGGTTCGCCCACCACAGCCCGCGACAAGTACTACACCTACGTCTTCAACATTATTCGCGAGAGCGGCAAGATAGCAGGTTGCAACTTCTGGAGCTGGGGCGGACTGGCCGACGTGAAGCACGCGAGATGGCAGCCCTGGGATGCGTATACGGGTGACCCCGCTCAGGAGGAGCAAGGCTTGAACTCAGTGTTTGCGAGCGACACCACGACGCTCGCGATCATCAAGAACTTTCGGTTTTAGGTCGCTTCGCTCTGTTGTGCCTTCCAGGTACAACGCCCACATAGGGCCTAATGGTATATCATTGCCTGTTAAAAATACAACCACAGTGGCAACATACGTATATCGTTGCCTAACTGATAGCAGATATTAAGTGTGAATATGAAGTACGGATATTTCGATGACGAACACCGGGAGTATGTGATAACAGACCCCGCCACACCGTTCCCATGGATCAACTATCTGGGCAACGAGGATTTCTTCTCGCTCATCAGCAATACGGCAGGAGGATACAGCTTCTACAAGGATGCCAAGTTTCGCCGCATCACGCGCTACCGCTACAACGGAGTGCCCATGGATAATGGGGGGCGCTACTTCTATATCAAAGACGGCGACACGGTGTGGAGCCCGGGATGGAAGCCCTGCAAGACGAGGCTCGACAGCTATGAGTGCCGACATGGCATGAACTATACCCGCATCACGGGTTGGAAGACGGACGTGGAGTGTAGTGTGCTCTTCTTCGTACCCCTGGGTATGTGGGCCGAGGTGCAGCGCGTGACGCTGACCAACCACGGCAAGGAGCGGAAGAGGCTGAAGCTGTTTTCGCTGGTGGAGTGGTGTCTGTGGAATGCTGCCACGGATATGGAGAACTTCCAGCGCAATTGGTCGACGGGCGAGGTGGAAGTAGACGGCTCCGTGATCTACCACAAGACGGAGTACAAGGAGCGCCGCAACCACTATGCCTACTACAGCGTGAACAGTGAGGTGAAGGGCTTTGACACAGACCGCGAGTCGTTCATCGGACTGTATAACGACTTTGCCATGCCCCAGTGTGTGGAGCGCGGCGAGGCCTCGAATAGTGTGGCCCACGGGTGGAGCCCCATAGCGAGCCACTACATCGAGGTGGAACTGGAGCCCGGGGAGAGCCGCGACTATATCTTCGTGCTGGGATATGGCGAGAATGAACAAGACGAGAAGTTTGACGACAACGAACTGCCCCGCAAGCAGAGCGGAGAACTGATCACCTCGCAGGCCAGCGACTACACGCTAATCAACAAACGACAGGCCCGCGAGACGATAGAGCGCTTTGCCACAGTGGAAGCCGTTGAGAGGGCCTTTGCCGAACTGCGGGAGATATGGGACGGACTGCTCGACAAGTATGTGGTGGAGAGCAAGGAGCCCCGCCTGAACAGGATGGTGAATATCTGGAACCAATACCAGTGTATGATTACCTTCTGCTTCAGTCGCAGCGCATCGTTCTTTGAGAGTGGCATTGGGCGCGGCATGGGATTCCGCGACTCCAACCAAGACCTGGTGGGCTTTGTGCACCAGATTCCCTCGCGAGCCCGTCAGCGCATATTGGACATCGCCGCTACGCAATTCCCCGACGGAGGGTGCTACCACCAGTATCAGCCTCTGACGAAGCGCGGCAACAACGATATAGGCGGCGGATTTAACGACGACCCCATGTGGCTCATCTTTGGCACCTATTATTATATATGCGAGACGGGTGACTACGGGATACTCGACGAGATGGTGCCCTGGGACAATGTGGAGGGCACCGAGGTGACGCTCTTTGAGCATCTGCGCATCTCGTTCTACCACGTGGTGAATAATCTCGGGCCCCATGCCCTGCCCCTGATAGGACGAGCAGACTGGAACGACTGCCTGAACCTCAACTGCTTCTCGTGGGATCCGAATGAGAGTTTTCAGACCACCGAGAACAAGACTAAGGGTTCGCAGGCCGAGAGTCTGATGATAGCCGGACTGTTTGTCTTCTGTGGCCGTCAGTATCTGGAGCTCTGCGAGCACAGCGGACACATCGACGAGAAGGAGCGCGCCCAGGCCTGCATAGACAGCATGGTGGAGGCCGTGAAGGAACATGGCTGGGACGGCGAGTGGTATCTGCGCGCCTACGACTACCACGGACGCAAGATAGGTAGCCACGAGAATGATGAAGGCAAGATATTCATCGAGAGCCAGGGATGGTGCACCATGGCCGGCATCGGTCGTGAAGAAGGCATGGTGGACCGCGCCCTGGATGCCTGCAAGCAGTATCTGGACTGCGAGCACGGCATGGTGCTCAATCACCCCGCCTATACCACCTACCACGTGGAGATGGGCGAGATATCAAGTTATCCCGCAGGCTATAAGGAAAATGCGGGTATCTTCTGCCACAACAATCCCTGGGTCATCATCGGCGAGGCTTTAGCGGGCCGAGGCAACGATGCGTGGGAGCACTACACCAAGATAGCCCCGGCATGGATTAAGGACC
The DNA here is from genome assembly GCA_945788095.1 of uncultured Prevotellaceae bacterium. GTDB lineage: Bacteria > Bacteroidota > Bacteroidia > Bacteroidales > Bacteroidaceae > Physcousia. The sequence goes on from CALZKW010000105.1 coordinate 3,901, forward strand.
AAAGCCTGCACAAGGTGGAGCCCTACGTGTACTGCCAGATGGTGGCGGGCAAGGACGCTGCACGCCCCGGCGAGGGCAAGAACTCGTGGCTCACGGGTACGGCGGCCTGGAACTGGCTCACCGTGACACAGTATCTGCTGGGCATCAGACCTACGTGCAGCGGACTGCTCATCGACCCCTGTGTGGGCAGCGAGATGGAGGCGTATACCGTGCATCGCACCCTGCGTGGCGGTACCTACCACATCCATGTGAGCAATCCACACCACCTGGAGCATGGCCGTGTGAGCATCGTGCTTGATGGTAAGGAGGTAGACGGCAATGTCATCCCCTACCTTGAGGGAGACCATGAGGTGGAGGTAGAAATGAAGGAATAACCAAAAAACATTGAATAAAACTATGACAAAGAAACTATTAGCGTGTTTATTCTCGGTGCTGACCCTCGGAGCGTTGGCATCATGTGGCGGCGACGAGCCTGCAGAACCCATCCCCACACCAGGCAACGGACTGAAGGAGACCATCATCCAGCGTGCCTCCTCGATAGCAGAGGGACAGGAGGTGGATGCCAAGCAGGTGAGCACCATCACCCTCAATTACAACACCGTGGTGAACATCAACCAGGAGGCCCGCGTGACCCTCAACGGTGAGCGCGTCACTCCTCAGCGCAATGCCACCACGGCCATGAGCATCGACATCCCCGTCAGCCTCGAGCCCGGCATGAGCTACACCCTGGAGGTACCCTCGGGCACCGTGGTTGACAAGAACGACCAGCGCGCCACGGCCAAGGCCTACACGCTGCGCTTTACGACCAAGAAGTCGGGAGAGCAGAACCTGCCCGACAATGGTGCGATGGCTATGACCAAGGCCTTGGGCTTTGGTTGGAACCTCGGCAACCACTTTGACTCGCACAACAACGGACGTCCCGTGTCGGCAGACATGAAGCACTGGTGGGACAATGCCACCCCCACCGAGGCGCTGTATCAGACCCTCGCAGCCCAGGGTGTGCAGACGGTGCGCATCCCCGTGACATGGGGCCCCTGGGAGGGAGAAGCACCACAGTATATCATCAACGCCGACTTCATGGCCCTGGTGAAGCAGAACGTGGAGTGGGCCCGCGAGGCCGGACTCAAGGTGGTGCTCAATACCCACCACGACGAGTACTGGATGGACGCCTATGCAGCAGGTGGCAACACGGCTGTCAACGACTCGCTCAAGCAGCGCATCGCGGCCACATGGTGCCAGATAGCCGAGACCTTCAAGCAGGAGGGCGACTATCTCATCCTCGAGACCTTCAATGAGCTCAACTATGAGTGGAAGGACGCCACACAGCGCGAGATAGAGATACAGAATGAGTGGAATCAGTTGGCCGTAGACGTTATCCGCTCTACCGGTGCCAACAATGCTACGCGCTGGATAGCCGTGCCCAGTTATCAGGCCAGTCCTAAGTGTGCGCTGCGCAATGATTTCGCCCTGCCCAACGACCCCGCAGGCAAGCTCATCGTGGCCATCCACTGCTACGACCCCTACGACTTCACGCTGCGCGATCCCCTCAAGACCACCTGGGGCACCGATGCAGACCGCAAGGCCATCACCGATGTGCTCAACAAGGTGAAGGAGAAATTCATCGACCAGAACATCCCCTGCTACCTCGGTGAGTTCGGTTGTTCGCTCCATGTCACCGAGGCTGAGAATGCCATCCGTGCCACCTATTTAGAGTACTTCTGTCGTGCTGCCCACTTTGCCGGTCTTGCAGCCTGCCTCTGGGACAACCACAACCCCGGACAGGGCCCCGAGCACCATGCCTTCTTCTCGCACAACAACGGTGCGTGGATGGATGGCCAGGAACCTATCGTCAAGAAGATGATCAAGGCGCTCACCAGTACTGATGCGAACTATACACTCGAGAGCATTCGATGATACTCAAGGGTAATAAAGGGGAGTTAAAGGGAAATAAAGGGGAGTTAAAGGGTAGAAAAGGGGAGTTAAAGGGACGATACCTTTGTTGTAGGAGTGATGTCCCTTTATAGCACGAGCGCAGCGAGTTAACTCCCCTTTTGAACCAATAAACCTATAACACCTCACAACCTCAAAAACTATGACCAAAGAATACCAAGAGCGCGTGGATGCACTCCGTGCCCGTCACGAGGCATTGCTCACCCGCAAGAATATACCCGAAGAGTGGGGCAATGGCATCTACACCCGCTACCAATACCCCATAGTGACAGCCGAGCACACCCCGCTGGAGTGGCGCTACGACTTCAGCGAGCAGGACAACCCCTATCTGATGCAGCGCATCATGATGAACGCGGCCTTCAACAGCGGTGCCATCAAGATGGATGGCAAGTACCTCCTGGTGGTGCGCGTGGAGGGAGCAGACCGCAAGAGTTTCTTTGCCGTGGCCGAGAGTCCTAACGGCATCGACCACTTCCGCTTCTGGCCCGAGCCCATCACGATGCCCGAGAGCGACGAGCCCGCCACCAATATCTACGACATGCGTCTCACACGCCACGAGGATGGGTGGATATACGGACTCTTCTGTGTGGAACGCCACGACGATGCCCACTCCGGTGACCTCAGTGCAGCTACGGCAGCCTGTGGCATAGCCCGCACCCGCGACCTCAAGACGTGGGAGCGACTGCCCGACCTCAAGGCTCAGTGTCAGCAGCGCAATGTGGTGCTCCATCCCGAGTTTGTGGATGGCAAGTATGCCCTCTATACTCGTCCGCAGGATGGATTCATCGACGCAGGCAGCGGAGGCGGCATAGGATGGGCCCTCATCGACGACATCACACATGCCGAGGTGCGCGAGGAGCAGATCATCAATGCCCGCCACTATCACACCATCATGGAGGTGAAGAACGGCGAGGGGCCACACCCCATCAAGACCCCTCAGGGCTGGCTTCATCTGGCTCATGGTGTGAGAGGTTGCGCCAGCGGTCTGCGTTATGTGCTCTATATGTACATGACGGCCCTCGACGACCCCACACGCGTCATTGCCCAGCCCGGAGGTTATCTGCTGGTGCCCCAGGGCGAGGAGTACATAGGCGATGTGATGAACGTGGCCTTCTCTAATGGATGGATAGCCGACGAGGATAGCACCGTGTATATCTACTATGCCTCGAGCGATACTCGCATGCATGTGGCCGTGAGCACGGTGGACCGTCTTGTGGACTATTGTCTGCACACCCCCGAGGACAGACTCACCACCGGTGCCAGCGTGGAGACCATCAAACGACTGATAGCAAAGAACAGACAATAATTCACCCCTTATCGTGCGAGGCGATTCATCGCCTCGCACCCTTTCAGACACTACTACCATGGCAAAACTCTCCGAAAAGATAGGCTATGCCCTGGGCGATGCCGCAGCAGGCGGTATCACCTGGAAGATTATGTCGATAGCCTTCCCCCTGTTTTTCACCAATGTCTTTGGCCTCACCTTTGCCGATGCAGCAGCCCTGATGCTGGTGGCGCGCCTCTTCGATGTCGTCACCGATCCCCTCATGGGCAGTCTGGCAGACCGCACACAGTCGCGCTGGGGCACCTACCGTCCCTGGCTCATCTTTGGTGCCATCCCCTATGGTCTTGTCTTTGCGCTGCTGCTCTACACCCCCGACCTCGGGCCTACACCCAAGCGCATCTATGCCTACACCCTCTATCTGCTCATGATGGCCATGTATACGATGGTCAATGTGCCCTACGGGTCGCTGCTGGGCGTGATGACCGAGAGCGATGACGAGAAGAATCAGTTCTCGAGTTATCGCATGGTGGGTGCCTACGCCATGGGTTTTGTGTCGCTGCTCTCCTTCCCCTATCTACAGAGGTGGGTGGGCGGAACGGATGCCCACCAGTATGCTGTGCTCGGTGCCTTCTTTGGCATCCTGGCCGCAGTCATGACGCTGGCCTGCGGTCTGATCACCCGTGAGCGTCTGCGCCCAGTGAGGGCCGAGAAGTTCTCGTTTCGTCAGTTTGCCAATCTGCTGAGCAACCGTCCCTGGCTGTTGCTCACCTCGATAGGTATCTGCACCAATTTCTTCAATGGTTTCCGCTATGCCGTGGCGGGCTATATGCTCACCTACTGCCTCGAGGGCGAGACCCTGGGCGACATCACGCTGATGGGCGTCATCATCAACTATACCGTCTTTATGGCCATAGGTGAGGTCACCTGCATGATATTCGGTGGCCTCTCGCCCCTCTTCACACGCTGGGTGGGCAGCAAGCGCCACGCCTTTGCGTGGGCGGCAGTCATCTGTGTGGTCACCTCAGTGGGCTTCTTCTTCATCCCCATGGAGCGCTCGTGGATGTGGCTGATGATTGTCATGGTCATCCTCACCTCGGTGGGTGTGGGTCTCTACTCGCCCCTGCTATGGTCGATGTATGCCGATGTGGCCGACTATGCCACCGAGCGCTACGGCACCTCGAGCACGGGCCTTATCTTCTCATCGGGCACGATGGCACAGAAGTTTGGCGGCGCCATCTCCGGTTCGCTCATTGCCTTGCTGCTGGGCCTCGCCGGCCTTGTCTCGACTACCAATCCCGACACGGGCGAGGTGGTGGTGACCATCACCGATATCGAGAGCGCCAAAACCATGATATGGTCGCTCTTCACCCTCTTCCCCGCCTTCTTTGCCCTCATCATGGCCATCATGGCCTATCGTTTCCCTCTGAAGAAATAACTTTGGTTTTAGGTTGTTTTAAAGGGTCATTAAGGGTAATAAAGGGGAGTTAAAGGGACGATTCCTTTGTAAGAGTGACGTCCTTTTAACTCCACGAGCGCAGTGAGTTATCTCCCCTTTATTTCCTTTTATTGCCCTTAAAGAAGCGTAGCGACCTAAACCTACAACCTCAGATAAAATGACAGACAGACTCAAACAGGAGGTTCTCGACGAACTCACCACCAACATACTGCCCTTCTGGCTCAGCATGCAAGACCAGGAGCATGGCGGCTACTATGGCCAGATGCGGGGCGACGGCACCCTGGTCTGCGATGCCCCCAAGGGCGGCATACTCAATGCCCGTATCCTCTGGGCCTTCTCGGCCGCCTACCGAGTGTTGCGCCGCCCTGAGTACCTCGAGGCAGCCACCAGGGCCAAGGACTATATCCTCGACCACTTCGTAGACCGTGAGTATGGTGGCACCTACTGGGAGGTGGACCATCTGGGTCGCCCCCTCGACACCAAGAAGCAGACCTATGCCCAGGGCTTCATGCTCTATGGCCTCTCTGAGTATGCACGGGCCACAGGCGATGAGGAGGCCCTGCAGGTGGCCCTCTCGCTCTACGACACCATCGAAAAGCATGCCTGGGACGATGAGCATGGGGGCTACATCGAGGCCCTGACCCGCAACTGGCAACCCATGGAGGATATGCGCCTCTCGGACAAGGATGCCAACTACCCCAAGTCGCAGAACACCCACCTCCACGTCATCGAGCCCTACACCAATCTGCTGCGATGTATCGATAGTCCCCAAAGGCCCCCCTCTAACTCTCCCCAAGGGGGTAGGACAAAGGAGGAATCTTCGTGTCCTCTGTGTGAGACCCGCTGTGGCTCCTCCTCTTTTGGGGGAAGTCGGAAAGGACTAAATGTCCTCTCTGAGTATGTGGCAGGGGTGGGGCTATCTATTCGCCGCTTGCTTGATATCTTCACGGAGCGCATCCTCAACCCTGAGACACACCACCTCGACCTCTTCTTCACCATGGACTGGAGGCGTGGGGCAGGAGCCCTGGAGAGCTATGGTCACGACATAGAGTGCTCGTGGCTGATGCACGAGGCAGCCCTTGTGGTGGGCGATGAGGCCTTGCTGCGCCACACCGAGGAGGTGGTGCGCGAGGTGGCTCGAGCCAGCGAGAAGGGACTCAACGCTGATGGCAGCATGACCCACGAGGCCAACCTCGACACGGGCCACGTGGATGCAGACCGCCACTGGTGGGTGCAGGCAGAGGCCGTGGTGGGCTTTTGCAATATCTACCAGTACTGGGGCGATGAGGCTGCCCTCCACAAGGCCCTGCGATGCTGGGAGTATATCAAGGCGCACCTCGTCAACCACCGCGAGGGTGAGTGGCTGTGGAGCTGCGACGCCGAGGGACGCCCCAACCGCGAGGACGACCTGGCGGGTTTCTGGAAATGCCCCTACCACAACACCCGCATGTGTCTGGAGATACTCACGAGGTTTTAGTGCCCACCCGGGAAGTTTGGGGCAAGATTATTTGAGGAACAACGGAACGAACAGAAAAATAATATAATTGAAGAACGGACAAGAATTATGAACGTCGTTAGGACTGCCCTCAGAGACATTTGTACGCCAGCCAGGTCACCTTGGATCTCCCCACTTGTTCATCCACTTTTGAGGATAGCGCTCTCCTTCCCCCGAGGATAGCGCTTTCCTCCCCCTGAGAATTGCGCTTTCCTTCCCCCGAGGATTGCGCTTTCCTTCCCCCGAGGATTGCGCTTTCCTTCCCCCGAGGATTGCGCTTTCCTCCCCCTGAGGATTGCGCTTTCCTTCCCCCGAGGATTGCGCTTTCCTCCCCCTGAGGATTGC
>CALZKW010000106.1 GCA_945788095.1 uncultured Prevotellaceae bacterium
TCCTTTCGCTCTGTAGGAGCGACCTAACCATAACGTATTAGTCAGGAGGCCCTTACAGGGCCAAAGGATAGGGGGGGGGGAGCAATGCCATACGTAGGGTTGACACCCTACGCTAATCTATAGCGACCCCTACAGGGTCTTGATTTCCCCGGACAGTAATAGTTTCGAATAGATCCTAACTAAAGATACTTGAGTAAAAAAGCTATTCTAATGACCATTATATATTCTCTCATCCCCGCTAAGCTCCCATCTGCAGAGACAGGGGTTTACTGGTACCCCGATATATTATAAAAATGGAGAATATCAAAGGTGTTCGTGTTGGGGGAATCATAAATGAAACCAACTCCACAACTTCCGATGATATTCTCCAATACAAAGATGAGGTTGATATACGCCAGATGGCCTGCCTACTGGCTTGTGTAGTCCTTATACCACAGCGTCTGGCGGATGCTTTCGTTGTAGCCCATGTCGGCGTATTTGGGGTTGGGGATGAAGACAGTGGCCCCAGCATAGTGGTCGGCGTCGGTGATGATGGGCATAAACTGGTAGTTGTAGATAGACATCCAGTAGTCGGTGTGGAGGCTCACTGGGTAGGCTTCTGCCCATGCCTGGCGCCACTCTGCATAGTCGGAGGCGGGCAGGAGGGTGGCGAAGGTGGACCCGAGATCGAAGTACTCTGGCTTCCATCCCGTGTACGCATGCCATGGAGCGTAGGCCTGCAGGTCGGTGGTGGCCACGGAGCGCTGGTAGTAGTCGGGGCAGAGGCGCTGAGTGACATCGAGCAGATGGCGCATCTTGCCGCAGTCGGCCACGGAGATGAGCAGTCCGATGCCACTCTTGTAGTGCTCAAAGTAGGTGTTGGCTATCTTGTGGGCACTGAGCGTGTCGGCAAAGAGGTGGGGCATGATGCGGTCGTAGGGAGCACCATCGCCGGGTATTTCGGCAGGCGATGCCACGATGTAGCGGCAGACGTCCTTGAGCTCGTAGTCCACCTCTATGCCCTGCATGAAGCAGGCATCAAAGAAGATGTACTCCCACTGGATGCCCAACTGCTCCAGAGCCCAACGCATGGCGGAGACATTGAGTTCGTCGCCGTGGTTGAGCTGATTGTTCATCATGTTGTCCACGCCAATGCTCTTGCGCTTCTCCTTGGCCTTGGGCACCCATCCGCTGCCGTGGCTCCACATGATGAGACCATAGGAGTGGGCAGGAAATTCGCCTACAATCTGCTGCAGATTGCGCAGGAAGACCGTGGAGTCGCACGAGTTCTCCTCGGGCAGGGTGTGGCACACGGTGCGTCCGCTCATGGCATCGATGGTCATGATGCGTGGAGCCGATGTGTCGTCGATGTAGACCACGAGGTTGGCATCGAGGGGTATGCTGTCCTTGCCCCCAATCATCTCGGAGATGTCGGAGGAGGAGAAGGAGCGCAGACTGTTTTCGGCCATCATGTAGACCACCACCGTGCGGCGTGCTGTGCCGCGTCGTGTGGGTTCGTCCTTGTGGCAGGCCGTGAGCATGAGGATGGCTGTGAGAGTGAGTAGGATTTGCTTCATTTAGGTCGATATAATAGGCGGCGCCCCGCAGAGAGAGCAGGGCGTCGCCTTGTTTTAGGGGGGTGCGATGTGGACATCGCGCAGTAGGGGGATTAGCGCACCAACTTGCGTCCGTCGGTCACCTTGATGCCATTGGCTGTGGGCTCTACGCGGCGCCCCTGCAGGTCGTAGTACACCTGGTGTGCATCAGCCTCGATGCCGTCGATGGCTGTCTGTGGGGTGTCGTTGTGCCAGATGAGACGGAAGTCGTCCGCGCTCCACCAGCCGGTGGCAGGCAACTGGGCTGTGAGTGTGATGCGTATCTGGTCGCCCGTGCCGATGACAACGTCGGGACAGGTCACCTGCTTCCATCCGTAGAGGTAGGCATCGGTCTCGGCAGACACGTTGCCCGTGGGGGTGAAGGTGGCAGACTGTGTCATCTCATTCTCGGGATAGACGCTCAGCACCTCGGCCTGGAGTGTGACATTGGCATTGGTACCGGCACGGAGCATGGCCGAGAGGGTGTAGTGACCCTTGGGCAGATTGCCCACGGTCTGTGTCATCGTAGAGGTGTAGGCACCGCTCTTCCAGATGTTGAAGTAGTTATTGCTGCCGTCGCCGTCATACGACTCGCCCTTGCTGGTCTCCACGTTGGTGATGGTCCAACCCTTGGTGTCGTCGTTGTTGCAGGCGGGGTTGGTGATATTGCCGGTGTAGTCCTTGCGGTTCTTGCCAAAGATCTGGGTGGGTGTGCTCCATATCTCGTCGCCCTTGTTGATGTGGCGCTTCACGTAGACACGCAACTGGTCGCCGTCGACATCAAAGTCGGTGAGGGGGAATCGGTAGCGCAGTGTGTCGCTGTCGTAGAGGCTGCGGTCCGACTCGCTGTAGTACTGCTCCCATGCCTCGCTCTGACTGTTGTAGCGCTCTATGACGAGTTGGTCGGTGACGTCGCGGTTGGGATTGACCACGGTGAGGGCAAGCTGGGCGTCAGACTCGCTGATTTCTGCTGTGAGCGAAGGCTTCCTGCTGGCGGGTTCCCACCAGATGGGGATGAACTGCACGGATGCGTTGTAGGCGAAGTTGGACTTCAGGTCGCGGTATACCTTGCCGGCGGGTGTGATATGACCGTCGCCCCAGTCCACAAGGTTGCGATACTGGGTGTCCCACTGATAGTAGGCATAGCGCTCCACGAAGGGGGCCTCCTCGAGTTTCTGCAGGATGCCCTTGACGCGAGCGCGATTCTGCTCCAGTTTGTCGTTCCATCCCGAGGGCCAGCTCTCGTTGGTCCAGCTGGCGCCGTAGGCCCACTCGGTGATCCAGATGGGGCGCTTGGTGGCGTCGTAGATAGCCTTGAGCTTGCTGTACCAAGCATTGGCATCGGCAGCCTCGTTGCTGCCCCAGTAGGCATGGAGGGCTACGAAGTCGCAGCGGTAGGCCATATCGTCGCAATGGCCGATGTAATTGGTGAGCCATCCGGCATCGGTGGGTGCGGGCGAACCGATACGCATACCTGTGGTCTGGAAGTCGGGGGTCAGCGTACATGCTCTCCACTCGTTGATCACGCCGCCGCAGTCGCAGTCGGTGTGCTGCTCGCCATGCTCGGGCTCATTGAGCGAGAGGCAGGCGGTGGACTCGGTGTGTCCGGCAATCTGCGAGATGGATGGCCACCACTTGTGCTGGCGGATGGGTATATACTCGGTGTCGTAGGTGTTCTGGCGGTCGGCACTCCATGTGTAGTACCATGTGGCGCGCATCTTGGATGTCTGGTCCTTGATGGCATCGGTATTGTTGGTGGAGCACCATCCCTTCTTGCTCACATACTGCCACTTCTTGATGGTGATGCTGCTGATGCGTGCATAGAGGGCATTGGGGAGCACGGGCACCTCGATGTCTTGATGGTCGGCCACATAGACGCGGCTGTATCCCTTGCCGTTCTGGTCGCTGGCCACGGTGGCCATATAGCCACGCTTGAGGCGGAAGGAGCGTATGCGGTTGCTGTTGGAGCCGAGGTCCTTGTGCTGACCTACGGCATAGCTCATCACGTCGCCCGTGTACTGCTCGCCGTCGTAACCCTCAAGCACCTTGTCGGCAGCAGAGAAGGGCATGACGAGAGCACCGTTGAGATAGATAGCCACGCGACAGTTGGTGCCCTCCTGGGCTGCCTGTCCGTTGATGCGTATCTGCGAGAGATAGTCGGAGATGACCTTGCTGGGGCGCACATTGTCGAATATGAGCCATGCTTTGGGGTGGGTCAGATTGATGACACACTGGGTCAGCGGATTCTCCTCGCTCATGATGTGGAAGTCAATCTGCGCGTCGAGCGTCAGGTTGCTCTTGGCGAGCGAGATGACGGTGCGCTCCTCGTTGCCATACTTGTTGGTGGTAGTGCCTCCGCCCTCGGTCACTACGCTGTTCTGGCTCAGTATCTCGGGCAGCGAACCCTGGTAGCGGCTCTTGCGGATGATGGTCCACTCAGCCTCCGTGCCCTGTGCGGTGGTCTGTGGCACATAGTAGGCAGGGCGAGTCTCCACGAGTTGCTGGTCCTTGTAGACGTCGATGGTGGCATCGTGGTAGGTGAAGATGTAGTCACCATTCTCATGCACGGCATAGCGTGTGCCGCGTCCGTTCTTGTGGCGGATGAGCACGTAGATGTTGTCGCCGACATAGGTGGGATTGAGCTCCAGCTTGTTCATGGCCAGCGAGAAGGCATTGCCAAAACCGCTCATCTCGCCCTCGGTGAGCAATACGGTGCTCTCCATGATGGTCATCATGCCCAGCGAGTCGCGCATGTGGATGGTCTTCTCCACGAGTTGGTCGGCCGTGATGGCATCGCTGGCTATCCATGCGTTGGCCTGCTCGACGCTCTTGGTCAGTTTGGTGCGCTGCACGAGGGGGTACTTGTTGTTCTGCACCTCCTGGCTGATATACTCTGCTGCATCGGCGAGGAGGCGGCGTGCCCATGCCTGACGACTGCTGTCGAGGCCGTTGCCATTGCTCTCAAAGACGTGGAAGCAGGTGGTGGAATCGGCCGAGGTGGTCTTGTCGTACCATACGCCTATCTCGGCTACCGTCTCGCCGGCGTCTACACCGAGGCAGTTGCTCTGGCTACGCTTGTTGACGAGGATACTGGCCGCACCGCTCCTCACCTGCCACTGGTAGGAGTCGCCCGTGCCGCTCGAGGCATTGAGCACCACGCTGTAGCTGTTGGCGGTGCTGGCGCAGACATATTTGCCTGTGGCCACGTGGCGGAGCATGAAGTAGCCGGCTGTGGGTGCCTGGATGGCTTCGTAGAGGAATTGTGTGTCATTCTCAGCGCTATACTCCGTGAGGCGTGGCTGCGATGCATCGGCCTTCTGTCCGAGTGGGCGCTGGTAGTAGGTGTTGTAGATGTAGTAGCGGTGGCCTGGCTGCAGGTCGTAGAGACCGATGTCATCGGCCATCGCTGTGCCGATGCCCATGGTAAGCAGGGCGGCGATGAGGGTTGTCTTTTTCATAGGCTTGCTGTCAGTATTTGGTCTGTGATGGGGCGATGCCTTGAAAGGCATCGCACATGGGCTCATTGGGGGGCGATGCCTTGTAAGGCTTCGCACAATGAGGGAGGCTTATGGCTGGGGGGCTGATTGGGCGGATGCCGCTGCCTCGGCGACTTCCTTCTCCTTCTTTTTCTTCATCCATTCGCGCAGGGCGGCCTGGTATTTCTTGGCATGGGCGTCGTGCTCCTTGAAGGTGGCCGAGAAGTAGTGCTTGCCGCTGAAGTCCTCCTTGGCACAGAAGTAGATGTAGTCGTGCTTCTTGTAGCCCAGCACGGCATCGATGGCCTGGGCGGTGGGGATGCAGATGGGACCAGGGGGGAGGCCCTTATATATATAGGTGTTGTAGGGACTGTCCTTGCGGGTCATGGCATCGGTCACACGGTTGACGCCCCATGCCTGGTTGGCATAGATGGCCGTGGGACAGCTCTGCAGACACATGCCGATGTTGATGCGGTTGATGTATACGCCTGCCATCATGGCCTGTTCCTCGGCGTCGTTGGTCTCCTGGGTGATGATGCTGGCCAGGGTGATGACGTCGTCCTTGCTCATGCCTATCTTCTTGCACTTAGCCTCGCGCTTGCCCTCCCAGAAGAGGTCGTGGGCCACCTTCATGTCGTTCATGAATTCGTCGATGGTGCAGTCCCAGTACATCTCATACTGGCCGGGGATGAAGAGGCCCATGATGCTGGTGGGGGTGCAGTCGTACTTCTGGCAGAAGGTCTCATCCTGCAGCAGTCGGTAGAGTTCCTTGTGGCTCAGCGCAAGATTTTGGGTCGACAGTTCCACCCACTTGTCGAGCTGTCGCTCCGAACGGATATTGACCTCCACAGGGTCCTGCACACCCTTCTTGAGTTTGCGGAAGATGTCCACCCACGTCATGTCGGGGTTGATGCCATAGCGTCCGGGCTTCACTTCGTAGCCAGCCTTGCAGAGATTGTCGAAGGGCTTGGTGCCGCCGTAGCAGATGCGCGAGAGCTTGACGGCCACATCGTGGGGTGTGTCGGTGGGCTTGATGTAGACGTACACGATATTCTCCGTCTCGTTGGCATTGATGAAGATGCCGCTGCGCTTCACCAGTTTGTAACAGCCGTAGCCGATGACGAGCAGGACGGCGAGTAGGATGTATTTCTTGGATTTCATTGTCTGTGGTTTTAATCGTATGGAGTACTCCATTGGGTGCATATAGAGTACTCTATTGGGATCATATAGAGTACTCCATTGTATGGCCACGGTCGTATGGTCTGTATGACTATGGTAATAGGATGCCTATGACTATGGTAATATAGGGTATATGACCGTGGCCGTTCAAGGGCGACGTCTGGGGCACTAATTGCCATCCGGCTTCACGATGTCCACCTTCTTGGAGTCCGTCCAATGGAAGGCCTCGATGGGATCGGGACAGGCGGGCGAATAGGTGCGGTAGTCGGGGCGCAGAAACTCCACGAATGGGACACGCTGCAGGCGCAGACCCTCGACCATACACTTGGCTATCTGGTAGGCTCCGTAGGGATTGAAGTGGGTGTTGTCGGCCAGTGGCTTCTCCTGTCCGGGGTAGGTGTTGGCAGGATAATGCACAAAGGCTCGCTTGCTGCCCTCGGGGCCCATGGTCTCGAAGAGGACGCGCGTCATCTGATGGAGGTCGATGAGCGCACACGCCTCGCGCTCGGCCACCCATGCCATGGCCTCGGGATAGTCGGCATGCGTCTCCTTGATGCGTCCGTCGGCATCGAAGATGCGGCGCTGGGTGGGGGTGACAAAGATGGGGGTGGCACCGCGGCGTCGGGCTTCGTCCACGAAGGTCTTGAGCGCTGTGGCAAAGTTGTAGTAGGCACCTGCGCCGGGCGTCTTCTGCTTCTGGTCGTTGTGGCCAAACTCCATGATGATGTAGTCGCCAGCCTTCATCATCGAGAGTGCCTTGCTGAGGCGCCCCACGGAGATGAAGGTGGATGCCGTCTCACCGCTCTCGGCCATGTTGCAGAAGCAGACGCGGTGGTCAAACCATCGGGTGATCATCTGCCCCCAGCTGGCCCATGGCTCTTCGTCCTGGTCCACCACGGTGGAATTGCCGCAGAGGAAAACGGTGGGTGCCACGGAGTCGGGCTCGATGGTGATGCGTGTCACGGTCTGGCGGTCGCCTGTCACCTCGATGGTCAGCAGGTCGTCCCAGTTAAGCTTTGAGCGCTCACGCTCCTTGATGCGCACCTCGTGGCGGTCGTCGATGCGTGGCGTACGCTTGTTGACGAGGAAAGCTATTTCCTTCTCCTCGCCCTTGCGTGTAGGCTCGTTCTCGATGAAGAGTCGTCGGCTCTCTGCTCTCACCGTGGTGCTGCCCGCATAGCGCTTGGCACCCAGGGTGACGGTCACCTTGTAGTTGCCGTCGGGCACCTCCACGCTGGTGTAGTACGACTCTCGACCGAGGCTATCTCTGAGGTCGAGGGCAATGGGATAGGCAGTCTGAGCCATCGAGGCAAGCGATGTTGTGAGGGCCACGAGGGCCGTGGTGAGTATACGTTTCATAAGGGATTATCGGTTGCTGTACATGCTCTCGTAGTACTTCTCATACTCGCCGCTCGTGATCTGGTCCATCCACTCCTGGTTGTCGAGATACCAACGCACGGTCTTCTCGATGCCCTCTTCAAACTGCAGGGAGGGTTCCCATCCGAGCTCCTTCTGCAACTTGGTCGAGTCGATGGCATAGCGTGCATCGTGGCCCAGGCGGTCGGTCACGTAGGTGATGAGGTTCATGTCCTCGCCCTCCTCGCGGCCCAGCAGGCGGTCCACGGTCTTGATGACAGTCTTGATGATGTCGATGTTCTTCCACTCATTGAAGCCACCGATGTTGTAGGTCTCGGCCACCGTGCCGCGGTGGAAGATAGTGTCGATGGCGCGGGCGTGATCCTCCACGTAGAGCCAGTCGCGCACGTTCTCACCCTTGCCGTATACGGGCAGAGGCTTGCGGTGGCGGATATTATTGATGAAGAGGGGGATGAGCTTCTCGGGGAACTGGTAGGGTCCGTAGTTGTTCGAGCAGTTAGTCACGATGGTGGGCATGCCGTAGGTGTCGTGGAAGGCGCGTACAAAGTGGTCGCTCGATGCCTTGCTGGCCGAATAGGGCGAGTGGGGATTGTACTTCGTGGTCTCATAGAAGAAGTCGTCGCCGTAGGCCAGATGGTGCTCCGAGCTCGATGCCGTGGTGGTGAAGGGAGGCTCGATGCCCTCGGGGTGGTTCATCTCCAGTGCGCCATACACCTCGTCGGTCGAGATGTGGTAGAAGCGCTTGCCCTCGTACTTCTCAGGCAGGCTTTCCCAGTAGAGCTTAGCGGCCTGGAGCAACGAGAGTGTACCCATCACATTGGTGCGGGCAAAGGTGAAAGGGTCCTTGATGCTGCGGTCCACGTGGCTCTCGGCAGCCAGGTGGATGATGCCGTCGATCTGCTCGTCCTGCATCAACTGGTAGAAGGCATCGAAGTCGCAGATGTCCATCTTGACAAACTTGTAGTTGGGCTTGTCCTCGATCTCCTTGAGGTTGGCCAGGTTGCCGGCATAGGTCAGTTTGTCGAGGTTGATGATCTTATACTCGGGGTATTTGTTGACGAAGAGTCTGACTACGTGGCTGCCGATGAAGCCGGCACCACCGGTGATAACGATATTTTTCATGTCTTACAGTTGCTTGAGGTTGTTGATGCATTTCTTGAGTGAGTCCGTCCAGTAGGGCACCTTCAGGCCGAATGTCTCCTTGATCTTGGTCTTGTCGAGCACGGAGTAGCTGGGGCGTGTCACCGGACTGGGGAACTCGTTGCTGTGGCAGGGCTGTATGTCGCAGCCGTTCTGCTGGCTGTATTCGGCTATCATGCGGGTGAAGTCATACCAACTCGTCACGCCCTCGTTGGAGTAGTGATAGATGCCCTCCACGGGGCTCTCGAGCATAACCATGATGGCCTCGGCCAGGTCGAGCGCATAGGTAGGGGTGCCGCATTGGTCGAACACTACCTTGAGCGCAGGCTTGGTGGCGGTGAGCTGGAGCATGGTCTTGCAGAAGTTCTTGCCAAACTCCGAATAGAGCCATGCCGTGCGTACTATCATGTAGCCGCCCTCGTGCTGCTCCTTTTGGGCAAACACCTGCTTGATGCGCTCCTCGCCCATCAGTTTGGTCATGCCATAGACGCCCGTTGGGGTGCCCTTCTGGTCTTCGCGACAGGGGGTGTTGTAGGGCTCCTTGCCAAACACATAGTCGGTGGATATCTGCACGAGCCATCCGCCCACCTCGGCCATTGCCTTGGCGAGATTCTCGGGAGCCGTGGCATTGAGTTTCTCCACGAGATCGTATTTCTCAGCGTCCTCTGCGCCGTCCACATTGGTCCATGCAGCGCAGTTGACGATGGCCTTCACGTCGTGCTCCTTCACCATGGCGCGTACAGCCTCCAGGTCGGTGATGTCGAGATGATGGGTCTCCAAGCCCTCCTGCTGGCATACGTCGGTGAACACAAACTGATGTGCGCTCTCACGGGCCACGATGCGCATCTCGTTGCCCAACTGTCCGTTGGCGCCTGTTACAAGTATGGTCATTGGGTTACATTATTTATTTTTTATCGTGCAAATATACGAAGAAAGTGGTATGCCTACAATAATTCCTACCTTTTTGTAAGCAAAATCCAACAAAATGTTTTGTAGTAAGAAAAAAAGTATTACCTTTGCAGACGGATCCCGCCGAAGTGGCTCAGTTGGTAGAGCAACGCATTCGTAATGCGTGGGTCACGGGTTCGAGTCCCGTCTTCGGCTCAATAGTTGATTATCATTTGATTTTTAGGTAATTATATGGTTTTTAGTGGCCTAAAAATTTAAGTAAAACTAAAGGTATTTCGGGCTATTTTTGAGGGAAAACTTTTAGCAGGAGTTTTAGCAGAGTTTCTTTTTAGGGGCTTTTTATTGCTCGTATCTGCCTTATAATCAACGAACAATATGAGTACTTTTAGAAAATGCCTATTACCTATGGCTAAGAGTCGAATAAATGTTGACATTAGGAATGGGGTTTCGGCGAAAGTTTATCATCGAGGTAAGATGGACTCAGTAGAAAATCAGTGGGGATAGGCATATAATTTGGAAATACGGAAGAGGAAGAATTTCTTGTGCTACCTTGGCTTTATCTCCCTATCCGACCAACGGGAAAAGCGGAAGAACCGCAAAGTTACTGCTTTTTCAGCCCGAAGACAATGTTTGTCCCGAGTCCCGAGAAGTGTCTGTCCCAAATCTCGTGATATGCTCTATCTATGACATAGCAATTTTGCAGAACTCACAAATTAACATTTTAACCCAAGTTTGATATTCAATTGTCCGTTTTCCCTGCTGTCCAGTACTTTGC
>CALZKW010000107.1 GCA_945788095.1 uncultured Prevotellaceae bacterium
GCCATGAGGATGCTCGGTGAGCAGTTCCATATTCTGCTGCAACAGAAGGAAGAACAAGAGTCGATAGCCATTACCACAGAGCGAAAGGTAATGTGTAAAACATATACCCCTTGCGTTATGCCAACTGCACCGAATGCCACAGAGAACGAGAAGCGAGGACGAGGAGCAGAGAAGCAGTTCTTCCTCAAGGACGAAAGTCTCAAACCAGCCTTCCTTGCCCAACTAAAGCGCATCTTCACTGACCGTTACACTCCGAACAAGACCTTCCTCCTGCCTGATGGCACAGAAGCCAAAGCCCCCGCATTCCTTGCCTGCCTCTACGATGTGTGCATCAAGTGTGGCATCACCTCGCCCGAAGCTCCCGTCTCAGACTTCAGCAACATGGTGAAGCAAGCCGCCCAGCAATGCCCCAATGCAAAATCCTTCAAAACCGCCTACAACACCATCCAAACGGCAGTCAGAGAATGGAAGCCCCTCACTGGCAACGAAGCCCACTACTATGGCATCAACGTCCGCTTCCATAAACTCAAGCCGAAGGATGTTCCACAAGAATATAAAGCCACCTACAACCGCTGGCTTACCCTCTACATGCAGGTGGAGCAAATATACAAAGAAACTAAAGCGTAACGTAACATCGTGTTACGCTTAAAAACATAAAGACATATAGTAGGGATTGTCGTAAATTAGTTCAAACAAACCTACGCTTTTGCCGAGGATGCAGCGGGCACAGAGGTGATGTTTGACCTTAATTGCCGTTGCCGTGAGAGAAACGTGGCGTGCCTCAGTAGGGACGAGGATATGGCAGATGTAGAATATTTCTCACTTGGCGACAAGGAGAACTCTGAGTAGAACGCTGAATGACGTGTCCATCTTCCCCTGAATGATACGCAAAGCGCCCCGTCACCTGTAGGAGTGTGACGGGGCGCCGTGTATATATGCGTGTCTGTATCAGATTTCCTTGACGAGGTAGATCTGGGTGGGGAAGTGGTCGCTGTATCCATTCTGCCAGATGCCGCCCGAGGTGGTGCGCTTGGGGCCACCCTTGTATTTGCCAGACTGGTTGATGAGATAGTCGGGCATGAAGATTTCGTTCTTGAAGAACTTGAAGGTGGATCGGTCATCGCCGAGGAAGTTGCCGGTGAAGATAATCTGGTCGAAGAGGTTCCACATGCCATCGTAGAGCAGAGTGCCCTGACCCTTCTTGCGGAGTGTGTCGTTCCAGGGGTTGTAGAGGTCGGCCTCCTGCACCTTCTTCTTCGAGAGTTTGGCGCCCAGAGCCTCAGTGACGCTCTTGTTGTCGGGGTCGTCGTTGAGGTCGCCCATGAGGATGACCTTGGCTCCGGGGCGTGCGGTCTGTATGGAGTCGATGATTTCGCGGCAGATGCGGCCCATGTATTCGCGTGAGGGACTGGTGGCACCGCGCGAGGGCCAGTGGTTGACGAGGAAGTGTACGTACTCACCCAGCAGGTTGCCCTCGACGAGCAGCACACCGCGGGTCTGGTGGCCTCCCGACCACTCCTCGTAGCCCTTGGGAGGGATGAGACGATGGCTCTTGGGGTGGAACATCTTGGGGTTGTAGAGGCAGCACACATCGATGCCTCGGCGGTCGGTGCCCTCCTCGAAGATATACTTCATGCCCATCTCGGCCAGTTCGGGCTGGGCCACGAGGTCCTTCATGCATCGCTCGTTCTCCACCTCAGAGAGGCCGATGAAGGCGGCTCCGCCCTTGATGCGCTCGGTGCAGAGCTGCGAGAGCACGGTGGCCATGTTGTGGAGCTTGGCATAATACTTCTGGGTGTCCCAGTGGTAGGAACCTCCGGGGAGGAAGTCAGTGTCGATCTTGCCCTCGTCGTGGATGGTGTCGAAGAGGTTCTCCTGATTGTAGAAGGCGATGCCGCAGTAGATAGTGCGGCGTGGCGAGTCGGTCTGGCCGCTGATGCGAGCGAGTGCCGAGACGACGATTGTGGCCATGACGGCCAGCGAGATGAGTGCTTTCTTCATAGAGTCTGTGTAGAGTTGTTAGAATTTATCTGCAAATATCGGTAATTATTTCTGATAAATAGGGCGGTGAGGGGATTATTTTAATTTTTTCTTACTCTTTCGCGCGAATCTCATATATTTAATATATATTTGCACGTTGCAAGTAAAAATTAATTTATTTTAAATCAATATCAAGATTATGAGCAAAGGTGTTAAACTATTGGCCGCTGCCCTCTGTGTGTCGGCTGGTGCCTTGGCGCAGGAGGCTGTGACGGACTCTATCCAGAGTGCCGACGAGTTCGACTTCTCGCTGACCGAGGGCCAGATGGACGAGGACGCAGAGGCTGCGAGCACGGTGACCCTGGTGTCGAGTGCTAAGGACCCCTACATGAGCGAGGTGGGCTTCCAGTGGAGCTCAATGCGCTTCAGATACAGGGCTCTGGACAACCAGTATGTGGGCAACTACATCAACGGTATCAAGATGAACAACGTCGAGAACGGACGTTTCGGTTATTCGGGCATCACGGGTGGTCTGCCCACCTTCAAGAACAAGGAGGGTGTGAGCAACCTGGAGCAGAACAACTTTGGCTATGCCCCTCTGGGTGGTGCCTCCAATATCGACCTGCGTGCCAGCCACTATGCTGCAGGTCACAAGGTGACCGTATCGGGCACCAACCGCAACTATGTGCTCCGTGGACAGTATACCTACGCCACAGGCCTGATGGACAACGGATGGGCCGTGATGGGTAGCGCTGCTTACCGCTGGGCCAATGAGGGCGTCATCGAGGGCACCTTCTACAACAGCATCAGCTACATGCTCGGTGCAGAGAAGTACTTCAATGACCGCCATCACCTGAGCTTCGTCACCTGGGGCTCGCCCACAGAGCGCGGACAGCAGGGTGCTGCCACCGAGGAGGCTTACTGGCTCGCCGGCACACACTACTACAACCCCTACTGGGGCTACCAGAATGGTGTGAAGCGCAACTCACGCGTGGTGACCGAGTACTCACCCTCCGTGCTGGCCACCTGGGATTTCAAGATCAACGACAAGCACAAGATGACTACCTCGGCAGCTGCCACCTTCGTCAACTATGCCTCGACAGCCCTGGGTTACAACAACGCCTACAATCCCAATCCCATCTACTACAAGAACATGCCCAGCAGCGTGGTCAACGTCTATGACCCCACCTACGACGGCAGCTTCCTGGGCGACAACCCCGGCATCTATGAGCAGTACATGTCGCTCTACAACAACTGGACCGGTCCTCAGGCTAACCGCCAGGTGCAGTGGGACAAGCTCTACGCACAGAACCAGGCCAACAATGCCACCGGCAAGTCGGCTCTCTACTATGTGGAGAAGCGCCACAACGACCAGACTGCTGTCAACCTGAGCAGCGTTATCGATGGCAAGATCAACGCTCACGGTAGCTACACCGTAGGTCTCAACTTCAACTCTACCCGTGGTCGCCACTACAAGACCATGGACGACCTCCTGGGCGCCAACAAGTACATCGACCTCGACTCTTACTCGTTGAGCGACTACGGCTCGAACAGCGTGGAGGTGCAGAATGACGTGGACAACCCCAACCGCAGCATCAAGGAGGGCGACAAGTTTGGCTACAACTACCTCATCCAGGTGGAGAAGCTCAAGGCATTCGCCACCAATACCTGGAAGGTGGGCAACCTGACCGCCAACTATGGCGCTGACGTGGAGGGCACCTTCATGGAACGCTATGGTAAGATGCGCAATGGTCGCGCCGTGGACTACTCAAAGGGTTCGAGCGGCTGGGCTAAGTTTCTCGGTGGAGGCGGCAAGCTCAACCTCCAGTACAAGATTGCTACCAGCTTCATCTACGTAGGTGGTTCGGTTGAGAGCCAGGCTCCTCTGGCCTACAACGCCTTCGTGGCACCCCGCGTGCACAACAACTTCGTGGACAACCTGAAGAATGAGTGGCACTGGAACGTAGAGGCCGGCTATCAGTGGTACTTCGGTCCTGTGAGCGGTAAGGTGAGCGCCTACTACACCCGCCTCAACGACGTGACCAAGCAGACTGCCTTCTACAACGACGATGCAGGCTATCTCACCTATCTCTCTATGACCGGTCTGCAGCAGGAGTACAAGGGCGTAGAGGCTGCCATCACAGTCAAGATTATCAACAACCTCAAGCTCAACCTGCTCGGTACCATCAGCGATGCCAAGACCATCAACAATCCTCACGGCCAGCTCGCCTACGAGGGTAGCAATGCCAACACATACGTGGGCATCAACACCTGGCAGAACCCCGTGACAGGTCAGAAGCAGGACCTCAAGGTGTTCATGGACGGTGTGCGCGTGGGTAGCACTCCCCTCACCGCAGCCAGCATCGGTCTGAGCTACAACATCAACCGCTGGTTCTTCGAGGCCAATCTCAACTACTACGACCGTGTCTACATCGACGCCTCTCCCTACCGCCGTCTGGCCAATGCCACCGGTGCAGGTGTGAAGGGCTATGCCAGCAACATCTCCGACATCAACGTCAACACTGGCGGTGTGATGACAGCCTGGGACTATGCACGTCAGGACAGCAAGAACGGTACCACAGCCTATGTCTATGATGCCGTGACTGGCGAGACCCTCTCGACCTATGGTCCTGAGCAGGAGAAGTGCAAGGGTGGTTTCATGCTCGACGCCTCTATCGGTCACTACTTCGACCTTCGCGGCGGCAAGCGCTTCAACATCAACCTCCAGGTCTACAACATCACCAACAACACCAAGATGAAGACTGGCGGTTATGAGCAGAACCGCGCCGACAAGGCCACCTACTCGTTTTCGAAGAACAACTTCTACTACTATGCCAATGCAATCAATGCATTCCTCAACATGAGTCTGAAATTCTAACTAAGGGCAAACAAGCAAGGACATGAAAAAGTATTTTATATTGATAATGACAAGCGTGCTGGCTACAGCATGTATGAACGACTTTGACGAGGTGGTGCCCGACAACCAGACCATCATTACCTGCGACAGCATCGGTGCCCCCACCACGACCATCGCCCAGATACGCAGCCGCTATGCCACAGTCATCGGCAACAGCAGCTACGAGCGTGTCAACGAGGATGCCATCATCGAGGGTATCGTGACGGGCAATGACCTGAGCGGCAACATCTACCAGCAGATTTACATCCAGGACATCGACGAGCAGGGCAAGTCGAAGACCGAGCCCGGCATCTCGGTGGGCATCAAGGGCTACGGAGCCCTCTACTGCTTCTTTCCCGTAGGTCAGAAGGTACGCATCAATCTCAAGGGCCTCTATGTGGGTGGCTACGGCAAACTGGCCAAGATCGGTCAGCCCTATATCAACACCAACGGTGCGCTCCGCATGGGACCCATGACCGCCATGTATACCACCACCAACATCATGAAGGTGGGTCAGCCCAATGAGGCCAACGTGGTGGCTCGCGAGGTAAGTGCCTCGGATGTGGCTGCCAACAATATCGACAAGATGACTCCCATGCTGATTAAGATCAGCGGTGCGGAGATAGCCGATGCAGGCCAGCCCTTCGCCCACTACGACGACTATCTCGAGGCCAAGGACAACTACTCTGTGGAGCATACCATCAAGATGGCTGATGGCGGCAAGGTGACTCTCTACACCTCTACCAGTGCCACCTTCGCAGGCGACACCATCCCTGCCGGCAAGCACACCATCTATGGCATCCTCTCACGCTACACCAGTTCGTATCAGCTGCAGCTCCGTTCCATCGACGACCTCGTGGCTGAGTAATGACACACTAATATCAGTAACAAAACAAGAAACAACAGACATATGAAACGCATCATCAAATCGCTGCTCTTCGTGGCAGCAACCATCGGTCTCGCTACTTCATGCAGCGACGTGCCCGCACCCTACGACCTCCCCTCCCTCATCCAGGGTGGTGGCAAGGCGCTCCCCTACAAGAGTACAAGTCTCAACTCAGGCTGGACTGCCAACTCCATCTCGGCCAACAATCCCTGGAGCCAGGGTAGCTCCTACACACAGGCCACCGGTTATCAGGACTGGGACGGCAGCGGCAGCAAGAAGAACGTAGCCACCGAGGGTTACCTCGTATCGCCTGCCCTCAACACCAAGTGTGCCAGCGGCAAGGTCAAGATTGTGTTCGACCAGACCATCCGTTACACTAACAACGTGTCGGGCTGGGAGGACAACGAGAAGATCTTCATCTCAAAGGACTACAGCGGTGACAAGGATAAGTTCAACGAGGCCACATGGGTGCAGCTCCCCTACGTGCCCACAGCCTCTCCCTACTCAGACTGGACCGTATACACCAGCGGCGACATCCAGGTGCCCGACTCATTCGCCAACTGCGAGAATGTCTATGTAGCCTTCTACTTCAAGTCGCCTGCCACAGCATCTACCACCTGGGAGCTCATGAACTTCCAGATCCTCGAGGGTGAGGCTCAGCAGGGTGGCACCGACACTCCCGACACCCCTCAGGGCGAGGAAATCACCTGTGCCAAGGCCGTGGAGCTCTGCAACGCTCTCGCTGATGGTGCCACCTCGACCGAGACCTACACCATCACCGGTTACATCACCGACGTGTTCGCCAACATCAGCAACGGTCAGCAGTCATTCTGGCTCTCTGACAACAACGATGGTCAGAAGATGGTACAGGCCTACTGGGCCAACCTGCCCCAGGGCGTAGAGGCTTTCACCGCTGGTTCGAAGGTGAAGATCACCGGCAAGCTCCTCAAGTATGTCAAGACTGACGGCACCATCATCACCGAGGTGAAGAATGCCAACGTGGAGATCCTTGAGAACGGCGGTACCACTCCCGACACTCCCGCTCAGGGCACACCCGTGACCTGCGCCCAGGCCATCGAGCTCTGCAACGCTCTGGCTGATGGTGCCAGCTCAGAGGAGGTATACAGCATCACCGGTTACATCACCGACGTGTATGCCACCGTGAGCCGCAATCAGCAGTCATTCTGGCTCTCTGACAACAACGACGACAAGAAGATGGTGCAGGCCTACTGGGCTAACCTCCCCGCTGGTGTATCAGCCTTCGTAAAAGGTTCTAAGGTGACCATCACCGGCAAGCTCCTCAAGTATGTCAAGGACGGCAACGTTACCACCGAGATCAAGAACGCTGACGTAGTAATCCTCGAGGCAGGCACTCCCGACACTCCCGACACCCCCGACACTCCTGATACTCCCGACACTCCCGTAGTGGGCGAGGGCGTGACCATCGACGGCACCAACGTATTCCTGGCCAACAGCGGCGTGACTGCAGGCACCGAGACCATCAGCCTCGACCTCAGCACTCTGGGCTACACCAACGCTCAGGAGGTAGTCACCATCGAGATGGGCGACGGCACCACCATCACCTTCGACAAGAATGGCGAGACCAATGGCCCCAAGTACTATGATGCTACCAAGGGTGTACGTGTCTACAAGAACAACACCATCACCATCGTCGGTAAGGCAAAGATTGCTCAAGTGAAGTTTGAGTGCGACGAGTACAGCGGCACCAAGTATGTGGGCAACGAGACTGCTACCGTAGCCTTCGATGGCAACAATGCTGTCTACACCAACGTCTTCACCGGTACATCGGGTGGCGGCGTACAGCTCCGCATCAAGACCATCACTGTGACCTACGCACAGTAATATATTATATATAAGGAAGTAGGGCAGGCCCCATAGCGAGCCTGCCCTTTTTATAGACAATCAGATGAACAAAAGATTTCTCTACCTCCTCCTTGTACTGCCCCTCATCGTGTGCTCGTGTGGCGACGACAACGACGAGCCTGGACGGATCATCAACTCGGAGAACAAGAATGCCAATATCGCCGGTGTGGATCAATCCGTGCTGGGGCTCGAGATACCTCATCTCAACTCGCAGTACGACTACATCTGTCACCGCCTCGGTGATGGCGACGTCAACTACACCATCGAGTACGACCGCCAGAACTTCCACTCACACTGGGTGGCCTATACCTTCAACACCAAGAATGCACGTGCTGCCACCTCGCGCACCAATGCATGGTCTCCCGAACCCTATTACAACACCAAGAAGCAGTATCAGATCACCACCTCCAGCTTTCCTGGCTACCAGCGTGGCCACCTCGTGGGCTCAGCAGAGCGCCTCTGCACGGTGGAGGCCAACGAGCAGACCTTCTACATGTCCAACATGTCGCCCATGCTCTCAGCCTTCAACACCTGGTACTGGGGTGCTACGGAGTCCTACGACGGCGTAGACGGCATCGAGAGCCTTGTGCGCGACAAGTGGGGCAAACAGGTGGTCAGGAGCAACTCAGCCTTCTATGGCGGCACCCTCTATGTGGTCAAGGGCGGCACCCTCGACCAGCAGCTGGGCAAGTGCCGTGTGCGCAACACCCAGGGCGAGGAGGTGCAGATGGCTGTGCCCAAGTACTACTGGATAGCCTGCCTCTTTGTGGCTGAGAGCGGCGCAGCCCGCGCCATCGGTTTCTGGATGGAGCACAAGGACTATCGCGACCAGTCTCCCGAGTTCCTCCGCAAGCTCCGCCGCGAGTGTGCCTGCAGCATCGACGAGTTGGAGCAGCGCACCGGCATCGACTTCTTCTGCAACCTCAAGGATGCTGTGGAGGACCCCGTGGAGCGCACCTGCACTCTCTCGCAGTGGCCCGGATTGTAGGTCAATTGAGTGCTTTTTGCCTCAGTTTGAGCAGAAAAGAGGGTAGGGGCTTGGCAGAAAGCGAAAAAAGTCTTACCTTTGCACGCTGAAAACCAATAACCCGTCCCTTATCATCTTCCCGTCAAGGGAAACTCGGGGACACAAAACCAAATAACAAAATGAAGAAAGGTATCCATCCTGAGAATTATCGTCCTGTAGTATTCAAGGACATGAGTAATGGCGACATGTTCCTCAGCCGCTCAACCTGCAAGACCAACGACACCGTAGAGTTCGAGGGCGTTGAGTATCCCGTAGTTAAGCTTGAAATCTCAAGCAGCTCTCACCCCTTCTACACTGGTAAGAGCAAGCTCGTCGATACCGCAGGTCGCGTAGACAAGTTCATGAGCCGCTACGCTCGCAGCCGTAAGTAATACTTACCGGAATCGAAACAGACATAAAAAATCCTCGAGGCACCGCGCCCCGAGGATTTTTTTATGATAGCTCCCCGGAGCTTGCGCGTGCCCGCCCCATAAAAAAGCCTTTGGCGGGACTTATTTTTGGCATACTATTAGACCCTATGTGGATGTGATGCCGAGCTTGCTTATGCAACTCGGTGAGGATACCATTGATGGTAGGTATGCCCTCTATCCAGCAGCACCTTCGGTGCAACCGCTTCTTGAACAAGCCAAGCGCTAAAGCGTGGTCCCAACCTCACTTCGTTCGGTGTATTGCCCTTCCGGGCAAATGTCTCTGATGGCGGTCCTGATGTTCTCCCCCCCTTGGGGGAGTTAGAGGGGGATAGTTACTCGCTGTATAGCCTTCTAAGCAAGTGCAGGCCGTTTTGGGTCTAATCGTATATCATCCCCCTTATTTTTGGCAGTTACGATAAAAGTAACTAATTTTGCAGAAACAAAATATTTTTAACATCATTTTACTGATATGAAGAAGATTATTTCCATACTGGCCCTTGCCATGGCTGTATGCATGCCCGCAACGGCACAGAAGCCGAACCCCTCGGGTAAGTACAACTTCATCACCCTCCAGGGAGGTATGCAGAACACCTACGACACGCAGTACGCCTTCGGTCGTACATGGACTCCCACTGCTGCCATCAGCTTCGGACGTTCGTTCAACTACAACCTCGCTGCACGCCTCAACCTCAACGGCATCTGGGCAAAGGGCAACGCCCCCTTCCAGAACACACGCGCACAGCAGTTCGACTTCCGCTACGTCACCACTGATGCCGACCTGATGGTCAACATGGCCAGCCTCTGGCGTAAGGGCTACTCACCCGTCAACCTCTACCTCATCGGCGGTCTCGGTTGGAACCACTCATGGGACAACGAGGAGGCTCTCGCCCTGCAGAATGCCGGTGCCATCACCACCCACGCACAGAAGGACCACCAGAACGCCATGAACCTCCGTATGGGTGCCATGCTCGAGGTCAATCTCTGCAAGAACGTAGCCCTCAACCTCGAGGCTGACTACAACTACCTCGCTTATGGCAAGACGCAGAAGTTCATCAACCACCACAACCGCTTCACCGCTATGGCTGGTCTCAACTTCAAGTTCGGCTACAAGAAGACCAAGGTAGCTCCCGCAGAGGAGTGGGCTACCCGCATCGACACCATCTGGTATGACGAGCCCACCGAGAAGACCCGCATCGAGAACGGCCAGGCCAAGTGGGAGGTATTCTACGAGATCCGCGAGAGCGACATGG
>CALZKW010000108.1 GCA_945788095.1 uncultured Prevotellaceae bacterium
CTCAATCAGAGGATTGGGCATTCCTCCCGGTAGGGATTGGGCATTCCTCCCGGTAGGGATTGGGCATTCCTCCCGGTAGGGATTGGGCATTCCTCCCGGTAAGGATTGGGCATTCCTCCGGGTAAGGATTGGGCATTCCTCCCGGTAGGGATTGGGCATTCCTCCCGGTAAGGATTGGGCAATCCTCCCCTCAACCGCTTGCATACAAACAGAGACGGGCAGGAATGGTCCTGCCCGTCTCGTAGAGTCTGTAGGGGTGAGCTATTAGAAGTTCACACCAATGCGGAGGAGGTGGTCCTTGTGGCTGCCCTTGTTGAGGAAACCGAGACCGTAGCCCAGGTAGAGGCCCTTGATGACATATACACCAGCGGTGAAGTCGAGGGCGAAGTTGTTGGTGTTCCAACCATCCTTGAAGGCTGCGCCATAACCGAGGTCGAGGGCTGCGAAGGCCTTCATGCCGGGACCGAAGGTGGGAGAGAAACCACGCACACCGGTGGTGATGGTCACCTCGTTGAAGTTGCCACCATCGCCGTAGTCGAGGGCGTACTTAGCGTTGAGCACGTCCCAAGCTACATACTGGTTGAAGTTGTACTGAGCGCGGCCACCGATTTCCCACTCGGTACCGATGCCGGTCTCTACTGCCCATGAGAGACCCTTGTCGGGGTTCTGGGCCATGAGCGATGCCGAACCCATCAGCATCACTGCTACCATTGCCATAAATTTCTTCATGTCTTCTTGTTGTTTTAGCGGCCTCTCCACCCTTCCTCCCCGAGGGGGCTGAGGCCATTGGTTGGTGCATGTATAGTATCCACTCACGCCCAGGGAGGCAGGGGAGGGGAGTGGTAGTTTAGAACTGGAAGTAGATGAAGGGCTGTATGTCGCTGCTCTTCACCTGGATGACCACGTAAATGAGGGCCACGAGCATCAGGGCCTGACCCACGAGGGGGGTGCGGGTGACGAGTGTCTGTGCCCTCTGGCTCCATGTCTGGGGCACAAAGTGGAGCATGTAGCCCAGTAGCATGAGGGTGAAGACAGCGGGATAGCCCGTGGGGAACTGTGGTGCCACCTCGGGGTGGAAGTTGGTGATGATCTGCTTGATCATCTCCCATGAGGCTTCGAACGAGGTGCTGCGGAAGAATATCCAGCAGAAAGCCACGAAATGGAAGGTGAGGAGCACACTCACTACGCGCTTCCATCCACCGTCGTGGTGGCCTCGGGGGATGGCGCGCCACTCACGGTAGCGCTTGTGCACGCCCAGTGCCACACCGTGGAGGGCGCCCCAGAAGATGAAGTTCATGCTCGCACCATGCCACAGTCCGCCCAGGAGCATGGTCATGAAGAGGTTGAAGTACATGCGCAACTTGCTGCAGCGGTTGCCGCCGAGCGAGATGTAGAGATAGTCGCGCAGCCAGGAGCTGAGCGAGATGTGCCAGCGTCGCCAGAAGTCGGTGATGGAGTCGCTCTGGTAGGGCGAGTTGAAGTTCTGGGGGAAGCGGAATCCCAGCAGCAGCGCTATACCGATGGCCATGTCGCTGTAGCCCGAGAAGTCGCAATAAATCTGGAGCGTGTAGCCGTAGACGCCCATGAGATTCTCAAATCCGGTGTAGAGACTGGGTGAGTCGAAGATGCGCTCCACGAAGTTGACGCTGATGTAGTCGGAGATGACGGCCTTCTTGAAGAGACCACCGAGGATGAGGAAGATGCCCTCGCCGAAGGTCTCGCGTGTGATGTGGAGCGGCTGTCGTATCTGGGGTATGAAGTCGCGGGCACGGACAATAGGACCTGCCACGAGCTGGGGGAAGAAGCTGACGTAGAAGGCATAATCGAGCGGACGGTCGAGCGGCTTGAGGTCGCGTCGGTACACATCGATGGTGTAGCTCAGGCTCTGGAAGGTAAAGAAGGAGATGCCCACGGGCAGGAAGATGTCCCAGGGCTGGAAGTTGTGGCCGATGATGGAGGCCAGGGTGGCACCAAAGAAGTTGGCGTACTTGAAGTAGCCCAGCAGACTGAGGTCGATGATGAGGCTGGCCCAGAGCGCTGCCTTGCGGTGGGTCTGGTTCTGGCTGCGGTGGATGAAGCGTGCCAGATAGAAGTCGCTGAGGGTCACCACGGCCAGGAGCACGAAGTAGAAACCGCTGCTCTTGTAGTAGAAGTAGTAGCTGAAGAGGGTGACGAAGAGCAGACGCAGCGTGTCCTTCTTGCCCAGGAGGGCATACACGAGGCTGAAGCCCAGGAAGAGCAGCAGGAAAATGGCGCTGCTGAATATCATGGGCTGACGTGGGTCGTAGGTAAGCTGCTGGAGTATGAGTGAGAAATTCATTGTCTGATGAGGCTGATAGGGGTGATTGGCCTGATTGGTCTTATTGGCCTAATAGGGCTGATAAGCCTGACGCCCAATTGTTAATTGTTCATTGTTAATTGTTCATTGCTCTTTGCCATAGGCCTTGAGCATGGCGGCGGCCAGCATCTTGCCCATGATGGTGTAGCCCGAGTTGGTGAAGTGGACGCGGTCCTTGGCCATCATGTTGCGCGACTGCCAGTTGGTGAGGATGTATGGGTCACCTCCGAGGATGTTGAACATATCCCAGGATGCCATGCCATGAGAGCTGGCATAGGCCACGGTGTTGGCGGCCACGCGCTGAGTGCGGGGATTCTTCTTGCCGCTCTGGTAGCTGCCTGGCGAGGTGGTGAGCAGGAAGCAGGCCTGGGGGCATCGTGCCTTGAGCAGCGAGGTGAGCTGGTCGAGCAGACGTGTGTGGTCGGCCTCCGAGTAGTTGGTGTTGTGGGCCTCGTTGGTGCCGAAGCTCAGGATGATGAGGTCGGGCTTGAGGGCCGCAATCTCGTCGATGCGCTCCGTGGGCAGGTAGGTCTTGCAGGTGGCTCCGTTGATGCCCTTAGTCTGGTAGACCAGGCCCGGGCGTCCGCTCTCCTCGAGAAATCCTGAGGTGGAGTAGGTGGCGCGGCGCTGCTTGATGGCGGCATCGCCGAAGACGCTCTCCAGGACGGCGCGTGTCTGCTGTGAGTAGACGTGGCCGCGTATGTGGCTGTCGCCCACGTGGACCACGCGTGCCACCTGACGGCCCGAGCGCAGCTTCTTGAAGAAGGGGGCCAGACGGGCTGCATCGGTGATGGTGTTGGCCTTGAGCCCACGGAAGGTGGCTGCTCCCGACTCAGCCTCCCCGATGGCCTGTGCTATCTGCGAGGCGAGGGCCTTGTCGATATTGGTGGGACGGGGCATGGTGCCTATCTCGGCTGTGGTGTGTGGTGCCTGCTTGCGTGCATCGGGGTGGAGGGGCAGGGAGTCGGGGTGGGGGACGATGTCCTCCTGATGCTCCTTGACCCACTTGTATTCCTTCTCCTGCTTGCGCTGGTCGTGGCGCGACTGTGCCATGAGGGTGGTGCTCATGAGTGTGAGCAGGATGGTGAGGGTGATGGTGGATAGTTGCTTCATTTGTCGAGTGCTTTGAGGAGAAGGCGGGCCAGTATCTGACCGCCGTCGTAGGTGATGTGTGTGTAGTCCTTGTTGGCCTTGCGCTTGCCATCGGCCATGTCTTCCACGAGGCGCTGCATGCTGTTGGCGCCACCCATGGCCTGGTAGAGGTTCCAGAAGGCCACGTGGTTGTCGCGTGCTATCTCATACTGTGCCTCCACGAGGGTGGGGATGCAGGGCATGGTCGAGATCTGTCCGCCTGCTCCCTTCTGGCATCTGTCGCTCACGCTGACGATGAGGATGGGAGTCTGGGGATAGTGGCGGCGGAGCTTCTCAATGACGCCCTTGGCCTTGGCGCGATACTGGCTGTAGCCGTCCTTGGCATACTGGTCGGAGGCGAAGTTGAGTCCGAAACCGAAGATGATGAGGTCGTAGGGGCGCAGGTGTGCCATCTGGGCCATGTGGTGGTCGTTGATGTCGCGTATGCAACTGCCGTCTACGCCACGTATGCTGATGTTGTCGACCTGCACACCGGTGCCCTTGTCGAGGGCCACGGAGTAGAACCATGAGCGGCCCGA
This sequence comes from uncultured Prevotellaceae bacterium, assembly GCA_945788095.1. Taxonomy (GTDB): domain Bacteria; phylum Bacteroidota; class Bacteroidia; order Bacteroidales; family Bacteroidaceae; genus Physcousia. Next base: position 4,009 of record CALZKW010000108.1, read on the forward strand.
GGCATCGGTCTTGGCAGTCCAGAGCACCTTGCTGATGTCGCCCTCCACGGTGGCGGTCTGTATGTCGGGCGATGGCTGTGGGGTGAAGGTCTGGGTGGCGGAATCGTTGACGGTGGCCGTCAGTGTGATGGGCACGTCGGTGGAGTAGTAGATGGTGGAGCGATGTATGTCGGCATTGTGGCGGCGGAAGGTCTTGTTGAAGCCCTTGGTCTCGAAGAGCACGCTGGCTGTGGCCGCAGTGGGGATGCTGTAGTGGAGGTTGGTGCTGCCGTGCTGGGCCTCATAGTTGGGGTGATTGATGGGCAGTGTGCGGAAGGCTGTGGAATGCTGACTGATGGTGCCTCGGCTGGCCTCCACCACAGAGGACACGTCCAAGAGCCCCACGCCTCCACCTCCGTACTGCTCCTGCAACAAGTCGCGCAGGTCTGCGGTGAGTATGTCGCCCTCGATGAATGAGTCGCCATAGTAGGCTATGCGCACGTTGCCCTTGGGATTGCTGCTGAGGGCATGGAGCTTGCGTACGAAGGCGCTGATGGTGATGCTGTCGGTGGCAAAGTCGATGACGGAGAGCCCGCGGTCGTTGGCCAGGGGTATCATAGCGGTGGTGTCTTGGCTGCTGTCGGCGGGTGTGGTGGTGCTGCTGTTGGCCTCAGCCTCTGCGATGGTGGCGGTGGTGGTGCGTACGTCGGCCAGCAGGTCGACGGGTCGCATCTGGTGGCCGAGGATGCTGATGTCGGGCAACTGCCCGATGAGGATCAGGGCCACAACGACGATGAGTGTGATGGTGAATGTGCGCCAGTAAAGTCTCATATATATAAAGGTATGTTTAGGGCTGCAAAGTTACGAAGAATTACGTGAGTGATTTTTGTTTTGTTTTCGAAAAAGCCTGAGGTGATAGAAAGAATTAACATTAATCAAGTCAACGAAATCTTCTTATAAGTAAAATAAGGAGTTGAGGAAAAGTTAAAAGGAGGTGAAAGGGACGAATGTCTGGTTGCGGAATTCACATAGCACGACCCTTCAAGGCGCGTTGCGGCATTCATGTAATTCTTAGCCCCACTTCGCTCGCTAAGCCTCTCCTTACGTCGCCGAGCGCATGCCCCTTCTTCTTAAATAAAAAAATCCGTTCGTTCCGTTGTTAATCTCCTCCCATTAACAACGGGGGCCCGGACCATTGCTGGCCGGGCCCCCGTATGGAGAGTCATTAAGGATGGATTCCCTTACTTGATCATAATCTTGCGTACGGTGCCGTCGCTCATCTGGATGAGGTTGATGCCCTTCTGGGGCTGGGCGAGACGTATGCCATTGAGGTTGTAGAAGGCCACGGGAGTAGCCTCGCGCAGACTGGGCTCTACGTTCTCTACGGCTGTCTCTACCTCGTCTACGTGGTTGCCGCTGCCGAAGTAGTAGAGGTTCCATGCTCCTACGACAGAGTAGTCGTTGGTGCCGATGGTCTCCTCGAGCTTCAGTCCGATGGTTACCTCACCGTTGCTGTCCACATAGAAGGGCAGTTCGTTGAGATACAATCCGGCATTGAAGCAAGCCACAGAAGCATCGGTGCCGTCGGGCACGGTGATGCCGCAGATAGTCCTGGTGTTGATACCCTCAGGGAGAGTCTGACCCTCAGCACCCTCGGAGAGGTTGATGATGGGCTTCAGATAATTCTTGTCTGCCGTGTTGGCATACATCTTCATGAGGTGAGTGTCGCGGCCAGCGTTGATGTTAGCCTCCTCCTCCTCGTAGCTACCGGCACGATAGAAGGTGTGTACGGTCACCTTGTAGGTACCCTCTGGCAGGCCCACGAGGCGCTGGTTGAGGTCGAAGGTGCCCTTGTTGAATGAACAGGTGTTCTTCTTGTAGCCATTGAGAGCTCCCTCTACCTGCCATCCGTCGATGCGCTTCTCGTCCTTGCTGCCCATGGTGGGGTCGAAGGTGTTGTTGACGATGAGTGAGCTGACATCGCTCTTCTCGATGTCGGCGCTGTTGTCGCCATAGTAGTAGAGGTTCCATTCGCCCACGACGGTGTAGTCGTTGGTGCCGATGGTCTCGTCGAGGTAGAGTCCGAATACAGCCTTGCCGTCGTCGCCCACCTTGAAGTTGAGCTCATTGAGGTAGAGACCTGCAGCGAAGCAAGCCACGGATGCGCCAGTACCGTCGGGCACGGTGATGCCATTGATGGTCTTGGTGCTGATACCCTCGGGCAGGGTCTGACCCTCGGCGCCCTCAGAGAGGTTCACCACGGGTTTCTCCTGATCGTTGGCAAAGAGCTTCATGAGGTGGGTGTCGCGGCCAGCGTTGATGTTGGCCTCCTCCTCCTCGTAGCTACCAGCGCGATAGAAGGTGTGTACGGTCACCTTGTAGTCGCCCTTGGGCAGTCCGTTGAGCTCCTGTGAGAGTCGGAAGGTGCCCTTGTTGAATGAGCAAGAGTTCTGCTTGTAGCCGTTGAGGGCTCCCTCCACCTGCCATCCGTCGATGCGTTTCTCGTCCTTGCTGCCCATAGTGGGGTCGAAGGTGCGGTTGATGATGAGGTTGCTCATCTCCTGCTCGGTCACCTCGGGTGCGGCCTGGCCCATATACCAGAGGTTCCAGGCTCCGATGACGGTGTAGTCGTTGCTACCGATGGTCTGGTCGAGTTTGAGACCGATGGTGGCCTTGCCATCCTCGCCCACCTCGAAGGTGAGTTCGTTGAGGTAGAGACCAGCAGCGAAGCAAGCCACTGATGCGCCAGTACCGTCGGGCACGGTGATGCCGTTGATGGTCTTGGTGCCGATGCCCTCGGGCAGGGTCTGACCCTCGGCACCCTCAGAGAGGTTCACCACGGGCTTCTCCTCACCGTTGGCATAGAGCTTCATGAGGTGGGTGTCGCGGCCAGCGTTGATGTTGGCCTCCTCCTCCTCGTAGCTACCAGCGCGGTAGAAGGTGTGTACGGTCACCTTGTACTTACCTGCGGGCAGGCCCACGAGGTCCTGATGGAGGTCGAAGGTGCCCTTGTTGAATGAGCATGAGTTCTGCTTGTAGCCGTTGAGAGCTCCTGTCACTACCCATCCGTCGATGCGCTTCTCGTCCTTGCTACCCATGGTGGGGTCGAAGGTGCTGTTGACGATGGCCGAGGTGTAGTCCACGGGGTTGTCCTCGGTGGCGATGCTCTGTCCGAGCTTGATGGCCACGGTGTAGGTGTTGAGCTGCTCGATGGCTGCTGTGGCCTCCTCGTTGCTGAGACTCTTCTGGCCGAATGCCTCGTCGGTCTCGTTGAAGTAGGTCTGTGCGGTGGCCAGAGTGACGGGATCGGCCGTGGCGGGAGCCTTGAGGATGGCCTGCTCGAGGTTGAAGAGAGCCGTCTCGAGGTTGTGGTAGATGGCCTCACCGTCCTCCACAGCCTTCATGGCAGCCTTGAGGGCGATGATGGCGTCATACTTCTCGTTGGCAGTCTCGGCGTTGCGGGCAGCCTCGATGGCATCGCTCAGAGCGGTGATTTCGGGTGCACCGCATGAGGTGGTGAGCATATTGTCTGCCACGGGTGTGGTGGCTTCGATCATGCCGCTGAGTGCCTCCTCGTTCTTGGCACGGAAGGTCAGTTTCACACCGCCGGCCCAGAGAGCTGAGTTCTCGCCGGTGCGCAGACGGTTGGTGATACCGAGTCGCATCTTGCCGTCGGTCACGATGCCATAGGCCTTGACGGGATACTTGCCCTCGGCAAAGGCGGCACTGGCCTCGTTGGCTCCTGTCACGGTGCTACCCTCCTCGGTGATGCCAATCTTGGTGTCGTAGTCGTTGATGTAGGCGTATGTCTGACGGATGTCTGCGTCGCCCTGTGCCATGTAGACGGCCTGGAGACTGAGCTCATAGAGTCCGTTCTGCAGACCGTTGAGCTCCTGGTAAACGTCGCACACACGGCCCCATGCCTCGAATACGGGGAATACGGCCACATCACCTGTGGGCCAGTTGATGCCCTGTGCGGCGGTCCATCCACCCATCTCGCTGAAGTTGGGGTTGACGAGCAGGTTGGTGCAGTCGTCGCCATCAGCCATGCTGTTGCTCTGTGCGTCGTAGATGAGCTGTTCGAGATACTTGGTCTCCTCCTTGAGCTGCTCGGCATTGAGCGCGCCCTCGTTGAGGATGTTGACCGATGTGCCGTGTCCGTTGTATCCCTCGGGCTCATCGTCGTTGCAGTATGCACCGAGGCGCTCGGTGTATTCATTCTCGGTGGTGCAGTTTTGCAGCCATGTATTGGCCTCCTCTATCTTGGTGGCATAGTCACCATAAGCCTTGACGCTGGCCTCCATGGCGCTGGTTGCGAGCTGGTATTGGCTGAATGCCTCGGCATACTGCTCAGCATTGGCCTGGAGCAGGGCTGTCTTGGCCTCTACGTAAGCCTCGTAGACGCTCTTCTGGCACTTGAGCCCGTTCTCGCCCACCATCTCCTCGTAGTTGGGCTTGAGGCTGATGGTCTTCTGTGTGAGGAGGTCGTACGACTCCTGGCTGTTGCCCATGCAGTAGAGGTAGACGTTGTCGAGTCCCACCCAGTTGGGGCCCTTCTCGGGTATGTCGAGACCGATTTCCACCTCTCCGCCCTTGACCACGGTGTAGCACTCGAAGGCCTTGTCGGCATCGATCTGTGTGGCGTCTACGGCTGTGCGGCTGTCGCCGGCAAAGAGGTAGGCACCCTGGCCTGTGTTGGTGAAGGCCAGTGCTGTGAGGCGGTACACGCCGTCGGGGATGTCCTTGACGGTGGCGCTGATCTTGCCTGGGGTGAAGGCATTGCCATTCCAGTTCTCATAGTGGTTGCCGGTGACGCTGAAGTCCTTGGCATTGTTGCCATTGCTGGCCTGCTTGTTGCTGGCGCCTGTGCTGGATGTCCATCCTGGGCACTGGCCGTCGTTGAAGTCGGTAGCGATGCCCATGCTGGCGAGCACCTCCACGGGATTCTCTACCGATGCCACGGCGAGTTTGCCGATGCGTACGGCCACTACGAGTGCCTCGCGAGCGGCGTCGAGCTGCTCAGCGGTGCTGGCGGTGTTGTTGTATACGGCCTCTGCCTCGCTGTAGTCCACACCGGGAGTAGCTTTGGCCTCGTCGATGACCTTGCCGAGCTCCATGGCGGCGTCGTAGTTGGCACGAGCCACGATGTAGGTCTGGTAGTTGGCCTCGGAGGTGAACACCCATCTCATCTGGCAGCCCTCAAAGTCGTAACCCTCATTGGCAGGGTCGCAGAGATAGAGGCGTGTGTCCTGCTTCTCGGGTATGGCACCGATGTAGGCCATGAGGTCGTTGGTGTAGTCCTTGTTCTCGGGCGAGAGACCAATCTTGTAGACGTTGTCGCCAAGGGCCTCCAGCGTGTACTGATTGTTCTGCTTGCCCTCCTTGGTGTTGTCCACATAGATGTTGGTGGGGTCGTCGATGAACATGTAGGCCCACTGGTTTGCCATGCCTCCCTGTAGCACATAGTTGACCAGATAGTAGGAGCCCTCGGCGGTGCCCTCCTCGATGATCACCTTGTGGCCCAGTGTAGGACTGACGCTGGCGCGTGTGCCCCAGTCGTTGGCTCCCACGAGGAAGCCCTCTGCATCGATGTTGAAGAGGTAGCACTCAGTGCCGGCCTGCATGGGTTGTGCCTGTGGTGCTGCGGGCTTGACCCACTGCGCACGGGCTCCCATGGTCATCAGAATCGATGCCACTAAAACGGAGATTTTCTTCATGCTTAGATGATTTTTTGGGGTTAGTAATTGTCTGTTTGGTATTTGATCTCTGTATGCAAAGTTACGAAAGCATTGGTAGCTGACCAAGTCTGCGTGTGTAAAAGTGTGGTCCGGACAGTCATATTTTTCCTACTTGTATGGGGTAGGCCCCATATCGCCTTGCGATAGCCCCCACAATGTGCGCCAAAAAGACCCATATGCTGTTGCGACAGAACCCATATCCTGTCGCCACAGAACCCATATCCTGTGGGGGCTAAGACCCATATCTCCCTGGAATGAGCCCCATGGGGTAAATATATATATGGTATAAGGGGGGCAAGAGGGTGGGGAAGGGGGGACTGTAGGGGGGGAGTTTCTCCTAAAGCGGGAGTGTATTCGTATATCCTTGCAGATACGGGCAAAAATGGCTCGGAAGCAATCCGAACTCAACCCGAAGGTAATCCGAAGTCAAACCGAAGGATGACAAAAAAGAAACCCTCATGACATAATTTGTAGTCGCCAAAGTTCATGAAAAGGGGTGAC
>CALZKW010000109.1 GCA_945788095.1 uncultured Prevotellaceae bacterium
CGGGGCGCGCTCGGGACTTTCACCCATTAGATTATGCCCATGTCGGGCAAACAAAATAAACGGTGAGCCCCAGGAAGGAGGACTCACCGTTTGTTGTATATGTATATGTATGGGCTACATACCCATAAGACGATTCATGAAATAAGGCAACTGACGACGCCACCACACCCAGTCGTGGTCTACGTCGTAGCCCCAGTAGTCTACGAAGGCAGGGATGCCCTTGTCGCGCATGATGGCATCCATGGTGCGGGTGCTGGCAAGGAGTTCGTCCTCCCAGCGTCCCTGCCCCACGCAGAGGATGATAATACGCTTCTTGTACATATCTATCCAAGGATGGTCCTTGGGCATGCCTGCAAGGAATTCCTCTGGCGAATTGGCATAGGTGAGATCGTCGCCATAGAAGGGGAAGCCATAGTGTGCATTGTAGAGTCCGCTCAAGGCTATGACCGAGTCAAAGATGTCTGGACGGCGGAAGAAGAAGTTGCCGGCATGGAAGGCACCCATCGAACAGCCCGTCACGATGAACGTCTCGTCCTTGGTCTTACGCTCTGCAGGGAGGAGTTCGTCGATGATGTAGTTGTACCAGCGCTCGTGCTGCTCGATGCGCCAACGGTTGTCGCCGCTGCGGTTTGACCACGTCTCCCAGTCGATACCATCGCAGCAGATGAGGCGTGCACGGCCGGTCTCCAACCAAGGCTTGAGTACTTCCACCATGCCAAATCCCTCGTAGTCCCAATAGCGACCATCCTGTGAGGGGAAGGCAAGGATAGGACGGCCAGAGTTGCCGTATGTCTTATACTCCATGTCGCGTCCGAGCGACTTGCTGTAATGCTTATGCAGTTGTATGTCCATTTATTTAAGGTTTTAGGTTGTGAGGTTTTAGGTTTTGAGATGTTGGGTTTAGGTTTTGAGGTTGTAGGTTATAATTGGGATCCCTACAACCTCAAAAGCGTAGCGACCTAAAACCTAATACCTCAAAAATATCACACGCGTTCGCAGGTGTCCCAGAGGAAATCGTTCTTGCCCTGATCTGTGCGGAATCGGGCTATATAGGCCACATCGCCCATGGCTCCGCTGAGGGCCTTGTCGACACGGACCTGGAGGGACATGGAGTCGGCATATTTCTTCATGAGTGCATCGTGGTCCAGATGGTAGGCCACCCCATCACGTCGGCCTGCAAAGACACAATAGTAGTTATCGTTGGGGTCTGGAGTGGTGCGGCGATCGAAAGCCACCATGTCTGCCCATATCTTGTAGACATCGATATTGTGGGCAAAGTTGATCATATCTGGGGTGTAGCCTCCTCCGGGGCGCATATTGACCTCGAGGGCCACGAAGTCGCCCTCGTTGCCAAGTCCCTTGTGGGCGCGGTCGAGGCGGAAGAACTCGAGGTGTACGAATCGGCTCTTGATTTCAAACGCCTCAATGGTGCGTCGGCCCCAGAATCGGAGGTTCTCGCTCATCTCCTTCTCCACGTGGTATACGCTGTCGAGGCGGTTGTTGACGATGTCGGCAATGCTGGGCGGACAGACACACATGCTCTCCATGATGGGCTGGCCCTTGGAGTCGATGATGGCGTCGTAGGTGCAGATATTACCCGTGACAAACTCCTCGATGACGTAGTCGGCCACGTGATTGTTGTTGTGATAGAAGGCCCAGAGCTGGTCCATATTCTCTATCTTGTGCGAGTCGGCAGCACCAACGCCCACATCAGGCTTGCAGAAGAGGGGGAATCCGGCCTCCTCGCTGAAGTGACGGGCTCGGTCGAAGCCCTCGCTGGCTTTGATCTGTCGGGCCGTACGTATGCCACCCTTGGCATAGTACTTCTTCATCTCGCTCTTCTCCTTGATACTGTCGATGCGGTCCATGCGAATACCTGTGGTGACATTGAAGTCGGTACGCAGGCGTGCATCCGTCTGGAGCCAAAACTCATTGTTGCTCTCTATCCAGTCTATCTTGCCGTACTTCCAGGCATAGTATGCTACGGCCTTGTACATCTGACCGTAGTCCTGCATATTCTGCACAACATAATACTCCTTGAGGGCAGCCTTGAGCTCAGGACGGAGGTTGTCGTAGGGTGCATCACCAATGCCAAGCACGGTGACACCATTCTGATTGAGGTGGTGGCAGAACTGCCAGTAATTCTCTGGGAAATTGGGTGAAATAAAGACGAAGTTCATAGGCATTTACAATTTGTACCGCAAAAGTATATAAAACTTTTCAATATGACACCCATTTAAGGAAATATTTCCCAATAACAGTGCATTTCTACCTCTTACTACTCCACATAGCTATCTATGCCAAGATGTGCACCACGGAGGAAATCTTCAACGGGCATGCGTTTCTTGCCGGCCAACTGAATGGTGTCGAGATGAAGCCATCCTCCATCAACGGCCACGCGGAGCACCCGCTTGCCATCTGTGTCGAGATGGCCCACAGGGATGTCGGGTGTGCCCTCCTCCTTGTGACAGGCATAGATCTTGAGCACGAGACTCTTGCCATCTCCCATATGCAGATTGGTCCACGATGCGGGATAGGGAGCGAGGCCACGGATGAAGTTGTAGATTTCCTTGAGGGGCTGCTGCCAGTTGATCTGACAGGTCTCCTTGAATATCTTGGGAGCATGACGCAGGGGAGCGTCGGTCATAAACTGCTCCTGAGGGATGCTCTTGGCAGTACCATTCTCAATCATGCTCACGGTCTTGACTACGAGGTCCGAACCGAGGTTCATGAGGCGATCGTGGATGTCCTCTGCATTATCTGTGTCGTGCAGGGGGCACTTCTCTTGCAGGATGATGCGACCTGTGTCTATCTCATGATCGAGGAAGAAGGTGGTTACACCAGTCTCCGTTTCACCATTGATGATGGCCCAGTTGATGGGTGCTGCACCTCGGTACTGTGGCAATAAGGCTGCATGAAGGTTGAAGGTGCCAAGACGGGGCATGCCCCACACCACCTCGGGCAGCATACGGAAGGCCACTACAACCTGGAGGTCGGCCTCGTATGAGCGCAACTCCTCGAGGAAGGCGGGGTCCTTGAGTTTTTCGGGTTGCAACACGGGGATGCCCTGGCTGACAGCATACTGCTTCACAGGACTGCTCTGCAGGGTGTCGTGGTGGCGACCTATGGCCTTGTCGGGCATGGTCACTACGGCTACTATATTATAGTTGGCCTCAATGAGGCGCTTGAGGGGCTCGACAGCAAAGTCGGGGGTGCCCATGTATATTATGCGCATAATAGGTTGTAGGTTGTAGGTTTTAGGTTATAGGTTTTAGGTTGTAGGGGCAGCGCTTGAGACCTAAAACCTCAAAAGCGAAGCGACCTAAAACCTAAAACCTCAAAAGAATTAATCCTGACTGATATCAGCCATCATCTGGCGGTATTGCTTGAAGACGGCACTACGGCGGATGAAGCCCTGGAAGGCACCCTTGCGGTCCACCACGGGGAGGGTCCAGTTCTTCGATTCATCAAACACCTTGACCACCGTCTCCATCGAGTCGGCTATGTCGAGGCGCGGATAGGGCGGCTTCATGAGCTGGGCCACGCGGAAGTCGTTGTGGAGCTCAGTACGGAACATAATGTGGCGTATGTCATCGATATAGAGCACGCCCACGAGGTGGTGCTCCTTGTTGACCACAGGGAAGACATTATAGCGCGACTGACTGATGAGCGATACCACTCGGGCCAGCGTCATGTCGGGTTCGAGCATCATCTCGTAGCGCTCTATCACGCTGTCCATACTCATCAGGGTGAGGATGGCGCGGTCCTTGTGGTGGGTGAGCAGTTCGCCTCGTCGGGCCAGACGATGGGTGTAGATGCTATGGGGCTCGAAGATGATAATGGTAAGGTATGCGCCCACCGACACCACCATAAGGGGCACGAAGAGGCCATAGCCTCGCGTCAGTTCGGCAATGAGGAAGATGCCCGTCAATGGTGCATGCATCACGGCGCTCATCACGCCACACATGCCCAGCAGGGCAAAGTTGCTCAGCGAAATCTGTATCCCAAAGGGGGTGTAGATATTCCATATACTGGCAAAGAAGAAGCCCGTGACGCAGCCCAGGAAGAGACTGGGGGCGAACGTACCACCACATCCTCCACCACAGTTGGTGGCTGTAGTGGCAAACACCTTGAAGAGCATCAGGAGGAAGAGATAGACGAGAAAGAGATTGGCATGACCATAGAAGAGCGAGTTGTTGAGCGCCTCCATCTGTTTGGTGGTGTCGGGCTCGCTCAGCAGCAGGTCGATGAGTCCGTATCCCTCACCATAGAGCGAGGGGAAGAGATAGATGAGCAGGCTCAGCGTCAGACCTCCGATGACCCACTTGACCCACTTGTTGGTGAAACGGGCAAAGAGGTCCTCCATCCAATTCATAGAGCGGGTGAAATAGAGCGCCACGAAGCCACAGAAGATTCCCAGGGCAATATTAGCAGGTATGCGATTGATGGCTACGTCGCCGTTGAGCACAAAGGCAAAGAGGGGCGTGTTGTCGGTAAAGGCCAGCGTGATGGCCACAGCCGTCACACTACTCACCAGCAGCGGCAGCAGCGATCCCATGGTGAGGTCTATCATCAGCACCTCCACCACGAATACCAGTCCGGCTATCGGGGCCTTGAAGACTCCGGCTATGGCTGCCGCAGCTCCACAGCCCACCAGTAGCATCATGCGCTTGGACCGCAGACGAAACAAGCGGCCCAGATTGCTGCCTATGGCGCTACCCGTAAGCACAATGGGGGCCTCGGCTCCCACTGAACCACCAAAACCGATGGTGATGGCGCTGGCCACGATGCTGGTCCATGTGTTGTGTGAGCGCAGACTGCTCTGCTTGCGGGCAATGGCAAAGAGGATGCGCGTGATGCCATGACCGATGTTGTCGCGCACAATGTAATTGACAAAGAGCATCGTGATGAGGATACCCAGCATAGGGTAAACCAGAAATAGCTCGTGGCTGATGCTGACCTCAAACTCCTGGGTGAGCAGATGCTCGATGGTATGGATAAGGAATTTAAGCAGCAGACCTGCAAAGGCCACGACCATACCAACCACAAAGCTCAGCACAAGGATAAAGTACTTCTCCTTGCTGAACATTCTGCGGAATCGCAACAGTCTGTATTGTAATGCTCGGGATATCATCTCTGCTCTATCGGATTATCTTTACTTCGCCATCTTCTCTGAGGCGTATGATACTGCTGGGCTTGGCCTTGGTCTTGTCGCCTCGTCGGAAGCTCACGATATAGTCCACCTGGTCTTTTATCTCATCGCTGATGTCGGCAAAGCATTGTGGAGCGGGCTCTCCGCTGATATTGGCGCTGGTGCTGACGATGGCCTTCTGGAAGCGGTAGCAGAGTTGCTTGCTGAAGTCCTCGCTTGTTACTCTCATGCCCAGCGACCCATCCTCAGCCACCAGGCTGGGGGCCACATTGACCGCCCCATCAAGGATGAGCGTCAGGGGGGTGGTGGCACAATCGATGAGATCCCATGCCACATCGGGCACACGGCGGAAGTATTTCTGCATGCGGTTAGCGCTGTCCACGAGGCAAAGCATGGCCTTGCTGTCGAGGCGTTGCTTGATGGCGTAGACACGACGTACGGCTTCCTCATTCTGGGCATCGCATCCAATACCCCATATCGTGTCGGTAGGATAGAGTATCACCCCACCCTTGCGCAGACACTCCACGGCATTCTTTATATCTATATCGCAATTCATTTTTGAGGTTTTAGGTTTTGAGGTTTTAAATCTTGAGGTTATAAGTGAGCTCCCTACAACCTCAAAAGCGTAGCGACCTAAAACCTACAACCTAAAGAATATATGGAATAATGGAACAACGGAACAAACAGAAATACATATATAACAATACCTGTTTCCGTTCTTTCCGTTGTTTTACGTCATCTAATCAGAGAGCACTAAAACTCGCTGGTGAAATGGAATTTGATGTGCTCGAAGTCCTGCTGGGCCATGGTCAGCACGTAGCCGGAGTCGGCCAAGAAGACATCGCGGCCATCGCGGTCCTTGGCCATGTACTGGTACTTACGCTTCTTGAAGTTCTCCAACTCGGCCTCATAGCCAGGCTCACACTCTATCCAGCAAGCCTTGTAGAGCGACACGGGCTCCCAGCGGCATTTGGCGTTGTACTCATTCTCCAGGCGGTACTGGATAACCTCAAACTGCAGCTGACCCACCGTACCGATAATCTTGCGGCCATTAAACTGGTTGATGAACAACTGTGCCACGCCCTCGTCCATCAGCTGATTGATACCCTTCTCGAGCTGCTTGGTCTTCATGGGGTCTGCATTCTCGATGTACTTGAACATCTCGGGCGAGAATGAGGGCAGGCCACGGAAGTGGAGCTGCTCGCCCTCAGTCAGCGTATCACCTATCTTAAAGATGCCATTGTCGGGCAGACCCACGATGTCGCCGGGCCATGCCTCGTCGATGGTCTCCTTGCGCTGGGCCATAAACTGGGTGGGGGATGAGAATCTCACCGTCTTGCCATTGCGCACGTGGAGGTAGGGGGCATTGCGCACAAACTTGCCTGAGCATACCTTGCAGAAGGCGATACACGAACGGTGATTGGGGTCGATATTGGCGGTAATCTTGAAGATGAAACCCGTGAACTTCTTCTCCTCGGGGTCCACCTCGCGCTCCTCGGCCATGACAGGACGTGGGCAGGGGGCTATCTGCACGAAGCAGTCGAGCAACTCCTGCACGCCAAAGTTGTTGAGCGCCGAGCCGAAGAATACGGGTGCTGTGTCGCCCTGCAAGTAGAGGCCACCATCGCCCACTACCTCCTCGAGACCGGGGTATACGCCCTCAATCATCTCGAGATCCTCGCGCAGTTTGACTGCATCATCCTCGCCCACAGCCTCGTCGAGCTCCGTGCTGTCGATGTCTACCTCCACCTTCTCTGTCACCTTCTGCTTATCGCTCTGGAAGAGGTTGAGGTTCTGCTCATAGATGTTATACACACCCTTGAATCGCTGTCCCTGGTTGATAGGCCACGACAGGGGGCGCACCTTGATCTGCAGTTCTTCCTCCAGCTCATCGAGCAAGTCGAAGGGGTCGCGGCCCTCGCGGTCCATCTTGTTGACGAAAATGATGACGGGGGTCTTGCGCATGCGGCATACGTTCATCAGTTTGCGGGTCTGTGCCTCCACACCCTTGGCGCTATCCACCACGATGATAGCCGAGTCGACAGCCGTCAATGTGCGGAAGGTATCCTCGGCGAAGTCCTGGTGACCTGGGGTGTCGAGGATATTCACCTTGTAGTCCTTGTAGTCAAACTCCATCACGGAGGTGGTCACCGAGATACCTCTCTGCTTCTCGATTTCCATCCAGTCGCTGGTGGCGGTCTTCTTGATCTTGTTGCTCTTCACAGCGCCGGCCACCTGTATCTGGCCTCCAAAGAGAAGGAGCTTCTCCGTCAGAGTGGTCTTACCAGCATCGGGGTGCGAAATAATCGCAAACGTACGTCTTCTTTCTATTTCCTGATTCACGTCTTTATATTTTTAGGTTTTAGGTTTATGGTATTGTCCCTTTCACTCCCCTTTTCTACCCTTTTCTACCCTTAAAAATCCTTTTGCTCCTGATAGAGTTTGGCCAGCAGAGCCACCAGTTGGGTGATGGCCTCGAGGGCCACCTTCGTCTCCTGGCTCATCTCGTGTCCCTGGAGTCGCAGCATCATGACGCCATAGAGGGCATCAAGACAGGTCTCCACCTCTGGTTTCTCTCCCCCACCCTTAGCTCGCAGCTCCACGATGTAGGGCAGCGCCTTGTAGTAGGTAGCCGAGTAGAAGGGCTGTTTGGGGTCTTTGAGCGTTTCTATATGCAGTTCGTTGAGCAGTTGCATGGTGTTCTTCACCACCTGCACGTGACCCTTCTCAGCCACCCCCTCCTCGCGCATCATGCGGGCCAGATTGGCATACCATTCGCCCACCTCGCGCCTCTGCTCCTCAGAGTAGTCAAAGCGGCTTACGTATTCAGCCTCTATCCTCTCCACATCGAGTCCAAAGGCTCTCAGCGTGTCCTCCACCTGCCACATATAGAGCAGGTATTCACACACATTCTTCTTTCTCAGTTCCTGTGATATATACATTATATTTATAAAGGTTCTCCCCCGCCCTCCCTGAGGGAGGGCGGGGGGAGTCTTGTTAGTACCTCAGCGATCCTCCGCCCAATGTGAGGCAAAATCCACAGAGCGCCACCACCATCACGATGATACCGATGATGCGGTTGAGCACCTTCAGACCATTCTCATTAAAGCGCGACCTTACATTATTTACAATATAGGTGATGCCAAACCACCACAGCAAGGCTCCCACCAAAAGGGCCAGATAGCCCACTCCCTGCTCCACGGGATGCCCCGGAATGACAAAGGTGAAACGGGCAAAGAGGGCTACAAAAAGGAAGATGATGAGCGGATTGCTCAGCGTGACGAGCAGTCCCGTCAGGGCATTGTGGGTCAGCGTGCCCTTGCGCAGCGATGGCTGATGCATCTGGGGCGGCTTGCTGTTGTAGGTGTAGAGACCGAAACCAAAGAGCAGCGCACTACCCACAAGCTGGAGTATGAACATCTGATGCTCGAAGAAGTCCACCACGAAACTCATACAAAATCCCGTCAGGAGCGCATACACCAAGTCGCTCAGGGCAGCACCGGCACCAGTCACAAAGCCATACCAGCGCCCCTTGTTCAAGGTACGCTGTATACACAATACGCCCACCGGCCCCATCGGGGCAGAGGCTACAAGGCCCACTATCAGTCCTCGGAAAAGCATTCCGAAGAGCAAAATCATATCTATCTGCATAATAATAACTGCAAATATCGGAAAAAAACTCACAAAAAGTATACATATTTTAGATATAATTTAGATTACCTCACAATTTCTTGATGTTTATTTCGTTTATAAAATGTAATTTCATATCTTTGCCCCGAATACAGCAGCTACCCTGGCGGCCCACTAACCCCGTCAGGAGTGAAAAACGCTCAACAACCAACAGAAACTAACTCATAAAACATATCAATCATGAATCAGGAAACAAAACCCTATGTAATAGGTTTGGACCTCGGCGGTACCAACTCCGTATTTGGTATCGTCGACAAGGAAGGCAACATCGTGGCACAGACATCTGTCAAGACCAAGGGTCATGGCACCGTGGAACAGTATGTGGCCGACTGCGTCGAGGCGCTCAATGTCATCATCGCTGAGGTAGGCGGTATCGACAAAATCAATGCCATGGGCATCGGAGCCCCCAACGGCAACTACTATACCGGATGCATCGACTTCGCGCCCAATCTCCCCTGGCAGGAGGAGCACATCCCCCTGGCACGCATGTTCAGCGATGCTCTCGGAGGTCTTCGCGTTCGCATGACCAATGATGCCAATGCAGCAGCCATGGGCGAGATGATCTATGGCGCAGCCAAGGGCATGAAAAACTTCATCATGATCACCCTCGGCACCGGCGTGGGCAGCGGTATCGTAATCAACGGCCAGGTGGTATACGGTTGCGACGGCATGGCCGGCGAGCTCGGCCACGTCATCGTGGAGAAGCACAAGGGACGCCAATGTGGCTGTGGCCGCAAGGGATGCCTCGAATGCTACTGTTCAGCCACCGGCGTGGCACGTAGCGCTCGCGAGATTGTGAGCAGCAGCGACGTACCCACAGCTCTGCGCGAGATACCTGTAGACGAGATAGAGAGCAAGCACGTAGCCATAGCAGCCGAGAAGGGAGACCCCATCGCTAAGAGCATCTTCGAGTTCACAGGTCGTATGCTCGGTGAGGCTTGCGCCAATTTCGCAGCCTTCTCATCACCCGAGGCATTCATCTTCTTCGGTGGCCTCACCAAGGCTGGCGATCTCATCATGGACCCCATCCGCAAGGCCTACGATGAAAACGTCCTTAAGATCTACCGTGGCAAGGCCCAGATGCTCGTCAGCAAACTCGACGACGCCGCTGCTGCCGTCCTCGGTGCCAGCGCCCTCGGTTGGGAAGAATAAAAACTCACAACCATCTATACACCCAAGACCCCTCAAACATAATGAGGGGTCTTTTTTTTTAGACCCACATCAAGCCTGACATGGCAAAATCCTGAGCCGCTCGGCCTTGCCCCTTGCCCAAGCAAGAACTTTTTGTTGCTCAGGTACTTAAAAAGTCATATTTGTAATAGTGT
>CALZKW010000110.1 GCA_945788095.1 uncultured Prevotellaceae bacterium
CCATGTCGCTCTCGCGGATCTCGTAGAATACCTCCCACTTGGCCTGGCCGTTCTCTACGCGATTCTTCTCCACGGGCTCGTCATACCAAATGGTGTCGATGCGGGTGGCCCATTCCTCCTCCACGACGGGAGCGGGCTTCTTGGCCTTCTTGCCGAAGCGGTAGGTGACACCCACAGCTGCGGTGAGCTGCCAGTCATTCTTCTCGTTGCGCTTGCTGTTGTAGCGGTCACTCATACTGTTGGCATCCACCTCGAGGTTGACACCCACGCGGTCTGTCACGAGCCAGTCAAGCTGCAGACCAACACGGCCGCTGCAGCATATCTTGCGCTCGTCGCCCCATGCCCAAGGCAGGAGGGGCTGGGCCAGGCCGTAGTACTTGTCGGTGTAGGTGACAGACTTGAGGCCGTAGGCATCATCGTTGTTGAAGGCTGTGTTGATGCCCACACCGCCAATGAGGTAGAGATTGACGGGATAGGCCTCCTTGCGACCAAAGAGGGTGCAGAGATTGAGCATACCGTCGAGGCTGGTGTTGACGTAGTTGTACTCATACTTGTGGTCGAACTGCTGTCCGAGGGCATCGGTAAGAGCGACGCCGCCCTTGTTCCACACACCGTTGAGGTGGAGGCGGGCACCCACGATGCGGTTAAACCACAGACCACCATAGAGACCGATGGTGGGGGTGATGAGCTTGCTGTTGTCGTAGTTGGTGAAGGTGGTCTGGCCTCCCATCTGGGCTCCGATGAACCACTTAGGATACTTCACAGTCTGCTCCTGCTGGGCCATGGTGGGCACCACGGCGGCGAGGGAGAGCACGGCTGCTGCAAATATATTCTTCAGTTTCATTGTTTTTCTCTTTTGTTATTGGTAGTAATGGGTCCAATTGGGCTAATTAGACTAATTGGGCTAATAGGGGCCAATAGGGTCTTGGTGCGGCCCTATTGGCTCTGGGATTGTGCGATGCCTACTCTACGGCTACGATGTTCCAGCGAGCAGTAATATCGTTGAAGTAGAAGTCGTAGGTGCCTGCGGGCACGGGGATGTTGACGCCACCCTGCACGCCCTGGCCGTAGTACTTCTCAGCGAGGTTGACACCATCGGTGCCCCAGTTGATGTCCCAGCCATGGTTGGCGCGGAATTTCAACTCCGTATCGGCATCGAAGGTGGCACGTACGTACCAGTTGTGGGGAGCCTTCTCGAGAGCCTGGAGTTCGAGGTCAGCGCCCCAGTTATTGAAGCCGCCGATGAGCGAGATGTTGGTGTACTCCGTGGTAGGAGCCTCGATGGCGGTCCAAGTGTAGGTCTGGGTATTCATGTCGAAGCGGAAGGTGTACCATCCACCCTGCTCGTTGGGACCGATAGCACCTGCATCGGTGTTGACGAGGTCACCGCTGGCTGCTGTCGAACCATTGACGCCACCCCAGCACTTGCCCCAGTCACCGGTGCCGAGATACTTGGCCTCGATGAACTTGATGTCCCACTGATTGCTGAAGCGGGTGGTGTAAGAATACACATTGCCACCCTCGCAGTAGGCCATACAGGTATTGCCATTGATGTCCCAGCCATTGGGGTTGCCGATGATGTAGTACTTACCCTCGGCACGCTTCACGCTGTAGGTCATGTTGTTGACATCGAGGGTGACCTCAAAGGTGCTCTGCCCCTTGATGACGGGTGTCTGCACACCACCGGGGTTAAGCACGTCGCCATTCCACACGATGAAGCCGTCCATGCTGCCGTCACCATTGACCGCGCAGCCCATCTGGCCCTGGTTGGTCTCGTCCCAGTTGCCCTCGGGGCTGAAGTGACTGCCCTCGTAGAACTTAAACCAGTTATCGCCCTCGCCCTTGGTGGTCACGGTGGCGGTGTAGATGCCGTCAGCCTGCTTCGTCATCCAGATGGGCTTGGTGTTGTCCCAACTGTTGGCGGTGAAGTCGCCAAGGAGGTAGTAGCCCTTGGCGTCCTCAGCGGGAGTGGGCTGAGTGGTGAACTTGCCTGCGGTCTGCACAGCCTTGATGGCCACAGCGTCACCGCTGGTCAGGTTGGCAGCCACCTCCGACTCGATGGTGAGGTCGTAGGTCTTGTAGGCACGGGTGCCGGCAGCTGCCTCGATGATCTTGGCCAGTTCTGAGGCCGACATCACGATGGCATCGCCCTTGACCTGGGCGGGCACATCAAGGCCATTGACCTTGAAGGAGCGCAGCGCGAAGCCAGTCACTGCGGGATTGGTCGATGAGAGGCTCACGAGGGCTATCTCATCGCCCTCGAGGGTGGCCATATCCGTCACGCTCTGCTGGCCTGCCTCGATGGTCACACCACAGGCTGCCGCAGCGGCCTCCTGCTCGTTGTGCTGGGGCTCTGCCCAGTCGTCGTAGTCGCCATTACATGCCGTGAGGGCCATGCCGCTCACAATGGCCAGCGCATATATAAATTTCTTTTTCATAATATCTTTTGCGATTTAGGGGTTGATGCTTTATTCTACCTTACCGGTGTTGGTGCTGAAGTTAACCTTGAGCTGCTGGCCGGGAGTACACTGTACGGAGTATTCCTCGCCCACATTGGCACCCCAGTTGTCGGGGATGTCCATGGTGCGCCAGAAGAGGTCGCTGCCCTTGAGTGTAAACTCAGTGCGCCACCAGTCAATGCCAGGCACCTTGATGTAGGCACGGAGCTCGCCTGCTGCTGTGAAGACGGGGCTCACCCATTCGCCGTCACCGCTGGGAGCTACCATCTCTGAGGCTGCGTTGCTGTCAGTCCAGTCACCTGTAGCATTACCGATGATGTAGGCCTTGGCGGGATAGAGGTGGAAGGTGTAGAGGATAGATGCGGGACCTACCTTCGACTCCACGTAGACGGTGTACCAGCCTCCGTTGGCTACCTCGATGTTGCCGTCTGCATTCTCCGAGAGGCCTGCACCGGCCTGGTCGTCGAGCTCGTAGACGTTAGAGTAGCCGCGCCAGTCACCTTCGCTCTCGCCCCACTTGAACGAACCGCCATCGGGCACGTAGATGATGGAGTAGAACTCACCGGCATTGCCAAATACGGGTGCAAATGGCTTCCACCAGCCCCAGTAGCCCTTGTCCGAACCGTTGCCGATCGAAGAGCCCACGAGGAAGAGATTCTCCGAGAGACTCAGCGTGGGGGGCACGTACTTAGCCAGCACGTTGGGCAGGGTGATGACGTTAGAGTATACGGTGTCGAGGGCCTCGTTGTTGACCGTCACGGGACATGCACGCAGACGTACGTAGAGGGGACGAGCCGTCTCGGGATAGACGTCGTTGGGGTGGTCCTGCTTGTAGATGTCGAGCATGGCCGTGTTGAGCTCGCTGGCATTCACCTTCATGCGGGCTGTGGTGTACGAGCTGGCCAACTCCTGGAAGGGAGCCGAGGCATCGAGAGCCACCTGCACATAGTAGCGCACCACGTAGGGCACGCCTCCATAGTCGGGCTGGGTGCAGGTCAGTTCGAGACCGTCAGCATTGGCCAAGTCGTAGGTGTTGTTGGTGGCCAGGGCTGGCGTATTGAGCACAAAGGGTGATGTGCACTTGTGGAAGGTGGGGTTGCTCTCGGTGTCCTTCTCACACGAGGTGAGCGACACGCTGGCCAATGCTGCAATGGCCAGGCAACCGACTATATTATATAATGTCTTTTTCATAATGATTTTTACTTTATTTAGGTCGCTGCGCTTTTGGCTTTATAGGGCGCTGCACTTTTGGGGTTGTAGGTCGCTTTGCTTTTGGGGTTGTAGGGCTCAGCCTCAAACCTATAACCTCAAACCTATAACCTAAGATTAGTAGCCGGGGTTCTGGGTCATGTTGGGATTGTTGTTGATATCGTCGGCAGGGATGGGATAGAGATTGAAGTGGCTGTCGACGGTCTGACCTGCAGGCACGCCACCCTTCCAGGCCCAAACGTACTTGCCACCAGTGAACATATCGAAGCGGTTGAGGTCGCTGCGACGACGTCCCTCGAGATAGAACTCGCGGCTCCACTCATCGATGAGGTCCTGCTCGCTGAGGGTGGTAAGGGGAGTGGCATTGGCACGGGTGCGGATTACGTTGACATCGGCCAAAGCGGCAGCTGTGTTGCCCAGGCGATACTGTGCCTCAGCGCGGGTGAGGAAGGCCTCAGCATAGCGCAGCAAGGGGATGTCCATGTCGGGGAACTCCACGTCGTGGGTGGCACCACCATCGGTACGGATGTTCTGGAACTTCACCACTGATACACCGTCCAAGAAGTTGTTGAGTTTGTCGGTAGAGAGCTTGCGGATACCGCCACCAAAACCGGCATAGAAGAGGGCACGGTCGTCGCCTGCAGCAGCAAGCACCGACTTGGTGTCTACGCCCTTCTCGGCATCGTGGGCGATGATCTCAGCCTCGGTAGTACCAGCAAAGCCATCATCGGTAGCCATGGGGATATTGCCTGAGGGGAAGAACTTCTTGATGAGGTCGGGGCGTGCATAGTTACAACTCCAGCAGTTCTTGGTGCCTGCATAGGGCATGCCGGCGATGCGGGTAGAGCTGACGAGGTAGTTGGCACCCGAGTAGCAACGTGTGCTGAGTCCGTCCTGACGGATGGGAAGGATGGTCTCCTTCATAGCCACGGTGTTCTCATCATTGTCGGCCATGAAGAGCTGTGCATAGCCCGAGTAGCCGTTCTTGGGTGTAGAAGCGAGCTGATAAGCACCGCTGCTAATGAGTTCATTGGTGAGGGTAACAGCCTTCTGGTAGTCCTTGATCTGACCATTAGTGTATACCTCCGAGTTGAGGGCCAGACGGGCGTGGAGCAACAGGGCGGCACCCTTGTCGGCACGTCCGTAGTCGTTGGCGGTGCAGAAGCTACCAGTGGGAGCCATCTCGCTCTCCAGGGCGGTGAGCTCGGCGTCGATCCACTGATAGAGGTCCTTGCCACCCTTCTCTACGGGCAGGTCGGCCATGCTGTTGGTCTCGTCCTTGAAGGGAGCCTTGCCCCAGAGGTCGAGGAAGTACCAGTAGTGGAGGGCACGCAGGAAGCGCACCTCAGCACGATAATACTTGTAGTCGCCACCCTTGCCCTCAGTGTTCTTGAGGTAGGTGTTGAAGAGGGTGATGTCGAAGCCGAGGCGCTGGTAGCACCACATGGTACGCTTCGACGACTTATTCCAGCTGATACCGGTAATCTGAGGGATGTCGGTATCGGTCTGCCAAGCCCAGTTACACTCATCGGTGGGGAGTGTCTGGAGGTTGAAGGTGGTGCGATAGAAGCCGCTCTCGCCCTCGTCGCTGCTGATGTCACCCTTGCCGGCAGGGCCCTGCTGGCCGGTGAGGCCCAGTGTGGCATAAGCCTTGGCCAGGAGCGACATGTCGTCGTAGGTGGCCTCCGACTGGGGGTCGATACTGTGTATGTCGAGGTCCTTGCTGCACGAAGCGGTCAGACCTGCTGTCATGAGGCCCAGAAAGGCCGTCTTGATAAATATCTTTTTCATAATCCGATGTTCCTTGAGTATTAGAAGTTGAAGTTAACACCAAGCTGGAAGCTCATTGGACGTGGATAGGGGTTCTTGTCCACACCGCTGCTCACCTCGGGGTCGAGGCCCTTGTACTTGGTCACGAAGAAGGGGTTCTGGGCGGTCAGGTATACACGGCCATCCATAATCTTGCGGTCACCAGCCTTCACGAAACCGGGGAATGAGTAACCCAGGGTGATGTTAGAGCACTTGAGGTAAGATGCATTGCGCACGAAGTAGTCTGACAGGTAGTACTCGGTGCCGAGACCGGTGAAACCGAGAGCCACAGCCTCGGGCGAGGTGTTGTGGAAGGCACTGTTGCTGTAGAGGCCTGATGCACTGATGGGAGCGTGGTCAGAGAGGTGGTTGTAGTATACGTAGTTGCCCAGCGATGCGTGGAATGCGAGGCTGAGGTCCCAGTTCTTGTAGATGAACTTGGTGGTGAGACCCATGATGACGTCGGCCGAGGGCTTCTTGTAGAAGTAGCGGTCGTCCTCGTTGATCTGGCCGTCAGCGTTGCGGTCTACGTACATACCCTCGATGGGCTTGCCAAACTCGTCGTACACCTGCTGGTAGACGAAGAATGAGTTGACGGGCTGTCCCACGGTGTTGGCCATGATGTTGGTGCTGTTACCACGGCTGATGGTCTCGCCGGTCATCACATAGTAGCGCTCGTTGTCGCCACCGTTGCCCTTGAGCGAGGTAATCTCATTGTGGTTCCACGATACATTATAAGAAAGATCCCAGGTGAAGTTCTTGGTCACCACGGGCTTCACGTCGAAGGCAAACTCGACACCGTAGTTCTTGAGCGAACCGATGTTCTTGGTCAGGGTGCTGCCAAAGTTGGTACCCACGGGGATGATGACGGTGTTGAGCAGGTCGTCAGTCTCGCGGTAGTAGCCATCGATGTTGAAGGTGAAGCGACCGTTCATGGCGCTGAAGTCCAGACCGGCATTGTAGGTGGTGGTGGTCTCCCAGGTCAGGTCCTCATTGTAGGCACTGGGGCGCTGGGTGGGATAATACTGGCCACCGAAGGGATAAAGGGCATTATTATTAGAATTGGTATATACGGGGGTGTAGCCAAACTCGCCGATACCGTCCTGCTGACCGGTCTGACCCCATCCGAGGCGGAGCTTCAAGTCGTCGAGCCATGTGGCCTCCTTGAGGAACTTCTCGTTGTTGATCTTCCATGCCACAGCAGCACTGGGGAAGTAGCCCCAACGGTTGTCCTTGGCAAACTTAGACGAACCATCAGCACGCATGGTGGCGGTGAACATATAGCGGTCCAAGAGGGTGTAGTTGGCACGTCCGAAGTATGAGAGCAGGGTGTTGTGTGTAGCCCATGCCTGCTGCGAGCGGAGAGTCACGTTGTAGGCAGCACCGGTGTAGGGGTCAGTGCCCTGGCCTGCATTCCAGCCCGAGCGGTGGTAGTGGGTCTCCTCACCACCGGCCATGATGTTGAAGTCGTGCTTCTGGTTCCACACGTGGGCATACTGCAGGTAAGCATTGCCGCTCATAGAGTACTTCTTATACTTGGTCACACCGTCCCAGCCATAATAGTTGTTGGAGTATGAATAGGGCGAGATGACGTCATCCTGATTAGATGCGGTGTACTGTGCACCGAAGTTGCCATGAATGCTCAGGTCCTCGAAGCGGTGTATCTTGTACTCAGCCGAGATGTTGCCAGTGAAGTCGTTGGCAGCAGCATAGATATACTGATTGTGGAGCAGCGCCACGGGGTTCTGGGGAGCATTGGGATTGTTGGTCAGCGCCCAGCTGGGGTCTGAGAAGCTGGCATTAATAGCGGGCTGGTAGTAGCCTGCGAAGTAGCGACCATTGGCGCTGCTGTCATAGACAGGGCGTGTGGGGTCGATAGCGAGAGCGGTACCGATGACACCTCCGGCATCCACGTAGCGGTCCTCCTCGTGGAGGTACTTGGCTGTGATGTTGAAGTTGAGGTGCTTGTCGAGGAAGGTGGGAGCCAGATTGACGCTGGCATTGGTGCGGCGCATGTTTGAGTTGGTCAGGATACCATTATTCATATTATAACCTGCGCTCACGCGATAAGGCATGTTCTTCAGACCACCGGCGATGCTGATGTTGTGGTTGGTCGACACCGAGGTGCGGAATATCTCATCCTGCCAGTCAGTGTTGGCTGTGCCGAGCTTGGTGGGGTCGAGGCCGGGGGTGTTGGCCACGAGGTCGCGATACTCATCGCCGCTGAGCATCTCATACTTCTTCTGCACGGTCGACACGGTCAGGTCGCCATTGTAAGAGAGCTTGGCGGGAGTGCCGTTCTTACCCTTCTTGGTGGTGATGATGATGACACCGTTAGAGGCGCGGCTACCATAGATGGCAGTGGCCGAGGCGTCCTTCAATACGGTGAAGGTCTCGATATCGTTGGGGTTGATATTGGCCAGGATGTTGCTCATACCCTTGGCTGTGGCATTGTCGATCACGAGTCCGTCGATGACGTAGAGCGGATCGTTGCTGGCATTGAGCGACGAACCGCCACGGATGCGGATCTGTGCACCAGCGCCGGGGGTACCGCCACCTGTGATCACATCTACACCGGCTATCTTACCCACGAGCATGTCGGTGGCACTATTGGTGATACCCTTCGACATATCGTCGGGCTTCATAGCTGTCACGCTACCGGTCAGGTCGTCCTTCTTGGCGTGACCGTAACCGATGACCACGACCTCGTCCATCAGTTTGGAGTCCTCGGTGAGCACCACCACCATGTTGGGGCTTGCCGTGGCCTCCTTGGTCTGGAAGCTCATGCAGCTCACCACCAGTGTGGCGCCCTTGGCACAATTGATGCGGAAGTTACCGTCGATGTCGGTCACCGAGACGGTGCTACCTGTTTTCACCTGGACACGGGCACCCGGAATGGGTTCGCCCAAGTCGTCCTTCACGAGTCCATTCACCGTAATCTGGGCGAATGCACCTACTGACAACAGCAACCCTACAAGTAGGGAAAGAATCTTTCTGAAGATTCCCAATTCGATCTGTTTCATGCAGTCTTGATATTAAAGATTAGTATTAGATAATTTCCTTACACAATGTTTCACAATGCAAAATTATCATATATCCATCAAGGCAGACCATATATTTTTTGCTTTTTTTAAACATCTACCGTGCAAACGTTTGCAATATACACATTTTTAGGATAACTTTGCGGCTTTCTAAGTCCCCAATCAGGCCAATTAGGCCAATTAGGCTAATTAGCCACCTAAAACCTCAAAAGCGAAGCGACCTAAAACCTAAAACCTAAAAAACATGACCATCAAAGACATCGCCAAGGCCCTTGGGTGCTCAGTCAGCACCGTGAGCCGCGCCTTGCAAGACAACCCCGCCATCAGCCGCGAGCGCCGCGAGGCCATACAGCAGTATGCCCGTGAGCACAACTACCAGGTCAATGCCATAGCCTCATCGCTGCGCACCTCAGGGGCCCACAACACCCACCTCATCGGTGTGGTGCTGCCACAGCTCGACCACTACTACTTCGCCAATATCCTCATGGGTATCGAGAACTACTGTTCGGCCCACGACTACGGCGTCATGATTATCCACAACGGTGACCGCTACGACAACGAGGTGAAGGCCTTCCAGCTGCTGCGGCGCCACAAGGTGGCCGGCATCATCTGCTCGCAGGCCAAGGACACCAAGCGCTGCGACCACTTCCAGGCCTCCATCGACGACGGCACACCGCTGGTCTTCGTAGACCGCATCTGCACCGGCATCCACACTTCGCGCGTGGTCGTCGACGACTATGCAGGAGCCTTCGCAGCCACCGAGCACCTCATCCTCACCGGGTGCCGCCGCATAGCCTACATGGGTGCCACCATGAACCTCGAGATCAGCAAGAACCGCTACAATGGTTACCGCGACGCTATGCACCGCCACCACCTCGAGATAGACCCGCGCTGGGTCTACCAGTGTGACAACCGCCAGGAGGCCGAGGGCCTCACGCCCCTCATCATGAGCCTCGAGAATGCCCCAGACGGATTCTTCACCATCAACGATGACACGGCCCTTGGTGTGCTCTATTCCTGCAAACGCATGGGCCTCCGTGTGCCCGAAGATGTGAGCATCTGCGGTTTCTCCAATGGTATACGCGCCGTGAGCTGCGATCCTCAGCTCACCACTGTGGAGCAGCATGGCCAGCAGGTGGGCCATGACGCCGCCCAGTTGCTCATCCAGAAGGTAGAGGGTCAGGTGCCCTTGGACCAATACACCAGCAGCCTCGTCAAGACGCGCCTCGTGGTGAGGGGAACGACGAGGGAGATTTAAGGGGAGTTAAAGGGCTATAAAGGGACGAAGGCTTTGCTGATGTTTACAAAAGTATCGTCCCTTTCAAGCCCTTTAACTCCCCTTTATTACCCTTTATTACCCTTACCCAAAACTACCCTTTTTATTCACTTTCAACGTTGTAGTGAATAAAAAGCTACTTTTTTGTTCAACCTCAAATCCGCAACCGCCCTCATAAGATGACACAGAGGTCAAAAAGGTAGCG
>CALZKW010000111.1 GCA_945788095.1 uncultured Prevotellaceae bacterium
TCACCCGTCGCTGCATCCCAAGGTAGCGCCCTCCAGGCGCTTGTGGTGTGGATCCTTGCACCCCAGGTGCCACTTCGTTCGGCACCTGGGGTTACAGAAATATCGCCCTCCAGGCGAATGTCTCTGAGGGCGTTCCAGGTGTTCGCTATTTATTCGTAGCCGCGCATTGTAGGTTATTTTTAACAACAGAACGAACGGAATAATTATTTCTGTTTGTTCCGTTGTTCCAAAATCTCCCCGCTAAACCATAATTTGAATGGAGGTCGTACCCAGTGGTGCGTGCTACGTAATTTCCGAAACAAGACATTCGTCCTTTTAACTTCCCTTTTACTCCCTTTTTTACTTCAAGCCCCGAAGGAGCGTTCTCCCCCACAAACCATAATTTATCCCTCTATCCAGCCTTATCTGCATAAAACAAACAGATCTGGCTCGGACATAGCGCAATTTTTATTAGCTTTGCAGTTGTATTAAAGGTATAAAAGGGCAGTAAAGGGGAATAAAGGGGAGTAAAAGGAACGATAGCTCTGCTAATGAAAAAGGGTATCGTCCCTTTGCAGCACGAACGGAGCGAGTTAACTACCCTTTTAAGCCCTTAAATAAATATGAAACAGACTAAACAGCAACAACTGCGAATGACGCCGGGCACCTACTACGTGTGGGTGTCGGGCTCGTGCGACTACGGACACGAGGAGCGATGCAGCGCTGGGGCCTACACCCTGATGCGCAACGGGGAGGTCGTCGAGACCTACGTCGCATCGGACGACCATACCACAGAGTTTCGCATGATACTCGAGGTGATGATACACGCCATGGAGGTCGTACCCAGAGGGGCCGACATCGTCTTCCTCACCAATGTGGCATACATCCAGCAGAACTACGACAGAGAGCCCAGCGCAAAGTCGGCCCACCCCGACCTCATCCGCGAATGCATCCGGCTGAAGGCCCTGCACCACATGGTGGAGGTGCGCTTGGTGCCCTTCCACAAGTATCACCACCTGACAGCCACCAACAACCTGGCCCACGAGGCCATGATAGAATTAAGAAACAACCAATCATAACACCCCAATACTCCATGTTAGCACCCAAGATAGACTACTCAGACCGCGAGGAGCGCATCGCCTTCATCCGCGAGCGCTTCAGCTGCAAATACCCCGCCTGTGGTGGATGCGGCAGTTGCCACATGCCCAGCGGAGAGTCCGCCATGACCACCTTTGCCGACTACATCGACGGCAAGACAGAGTTCATCACCATCAATTCCCGTCTGTGGAGCAAACCCTGAGGTGGCGCCTATTCCTTGATTCTCAATGTGTGGTCAAGGGCCTCGAGCTCGAAGATGCGGGCTCGCTCGGCACCGCCGGGGAAGTTGGGCTGATGGAGCGTGAGGCATAGGCGGCCATCAAAGGTGCGAAATATCATGCCATGGCCACCGTTGGCAGCAAACAGGAATTCTGATTGCTGGCGCCACGGGCAGTATAGGGTAATAAGCGTAACGCGTCACCAGTGGTGACCTCGCCGAGTTGCGGAGCAAGCTCGGCAACACCTTACGAAACACGCTCTGCAGTGCCATGCGGGATGCTGCCAAGCTTGCTTGCGCAACTCGGCCAATTATACCATAGATGATGATAGCTGCTTCCTACCCAGGGTGTCGCTCGCTACGCTCATTCTGCCCTGGACTATGTTCTTCTGCCCCGTTCTTAGACCCGCTTCGCAGCTTGCCCCTTTTTGTTTCAAGTTTATACTTTCCGTATGTTCCGTTGTTAATCTACCCCCCCGCAAGCAACAACAAAAAGCAGGTATGCACCTCGGGATGTGAGGGATGCATACCTGCTTTGGTGATTAGGCGGTTATGAGGGGATTATGCCTCGTAGCCCTTAGGATTGTTCTTCTGGAAGCGCCATGAGTCGCGGCACATCTCTACGATGCCAAACTTAGCCTCCCATCCGAGTTCGGCCTTAGCCTTGGCGGGGTTGCAGTAGCAAGTAGCGATGTCGCCTGGACGGCGGGGCTTGATGGCGTACTTCACCTTCAGGCCGTTGGCCTCCTCGAATGCCTTCACGACGTCGAGCACAGAGTAGCCGTGTCCGGTGCCGAGGTTGTAGATGGCCAGACCCTTGTTCTCCTGGATAGCCTTGAGGGCAGCCACATGGCCGTCGGCGAGGTCTACCACGTGGATGTAGTCGCGCACACCGGTGCCATCGTGGGTGTCGTAGTCGTCGCCGAATACACCGAGCTCCTCACGCATACCGATAGCGGTCTGTGTGATGTAGGGCATGAGGTTGTTGGGGATGCCGTTGGGGTTCTCGCCAATGAGGCCCGACTCGTGTGCACCGATGGGATTGAAGTAGCGGAGCAATACGACGTTCCACTCGGGATCAGCCTTCTGGATGTCCATGAGCACCTGCTCGAGCATAGACTTGGTCCATCCGTAGGGGTTGGTACATACGCCCTTGGGGCACTCCTCGGTGATGGGGATGATGGCGGGGTCGCCGTATACGGTGGCTGAAGAAGAGAAGATGATGTTCTTGCAGCCATGCTGACGCATCACGTCGCAGAGCACGAACACACCGTTCATATTGTTCTCATAATACTCCAGGGGCTTGGCCACGCTCTCGCCTACGGCCTTGAGACCGGCGAAGTTGATGACAGCATCAATCTTGTGGTCGGTGAATACCTTGTCCATAGCCTCACGGTCGCGGATGTCGGCCTCGATGAAGGGCACCTGCTTGCCAATGATCTTCTCCACGCGACGGATAGCCTCGGGCTGTGAGTTCATGAAGTTGTCAACTACCACTACAGAGTGGCCTGCCTTGTCCAGCTGGACGAGTGTGTGGCTGCCGATATAGCCAGCACCACCAGTAAGAAGAATATTCATCTGTATTCTGTTTATAGGTTATATTGATTTCACGGTCAAATTTATGGATATTTTATAATATGAGCAAAGGAAAGGAATAAAAAAGTAGTTGCGCCCCCCAAAATAGCTTTCATAAGTGGCATTTTCGGGGGGGCGCAACTATGTGGTGCAGAGTCGGGGGGGAGCACTATTGCTGCTCGCGTATCCTTACCTGCGAGGAGAGGATGAACACAGAGAGCAACCATATCACAAGAATAATGGGCAGGCTGAGCAGCAGGATGGTCTGCAGCGTGGAGTCGATTCCGAGGAGGTCGCGGCCTGTGCAGAAGGTAAATCCGCCCACAAATCCGTAGAGGAGTGGTAGCCACCAATTTAGGCCTCCCGTGATGCGTACCTGCTCATGGCAATGGTTGCATCGGATGGCAAAGTCATCGTCGTTGACTCCGATGCGGTAGTACTTGGCAGCATTCCAGCGCGATATGGTGTGGTGGCAATGGGGGCATACTCTGTTGTTCTTCATAATGCTATGTCTGGATTGTTGATTGATAGGACTAATACGTCTAATTAGTCTAATTGGACTCATTGGGCCAATTTGGCTAATTGGACTAATATAGACCTGCGCCTACTCGGCAGCGGCGAGGAGTATCTCGCTGAGCGAGGGATGGGCATGGATGCTGTGGGCGATGTCTGCCACGCTGCCTCCGCGGGCCATCAGGGTGCTGGCCTCGTGGATAAGATCGGAGGAGTGGGCACCAAGGATGTGACATCCGAGGATGCGGCCCTCGGGACTGACAAGGAGCTTGACCAGACCATCATCGGCATCCATCGAGAGGGCCTTGCCATTGGCTCGGTAGAAGGCCTTACGCGCCTCGTAGGCAATGCCAGCCTCGGTGAGTTGCTCTTCGGTCTGGCCCACCATGGCGGCCTCGGGCATGGTGAAGACTGCTGCGGGGATGACGCTAAGGTCGCACGCGTCATCACCACCGAGGATATGCTCGAGGGCACGATAGCCCTGGAAGGTGGCGGCATGGGCCAACTGACAGAGTCCGTTGACGTCGCCCACGGCATAGATGCCGGGCACATTGGTTTGCATGTGGTCGTCCACCTCGATGCCTCGCGGAGTGTAGGCAATGCCCACCTGGTCGAGGTTGATGGCTGCCGTATTGGCACCACGGCCCACGGCCATCAGCACCACGTCGGCCTCAGTCTGCTGCAACTTGCCCTTCTCTTCGTATTCCACCACGAGGGGCTCTCCCTCACGGATAGCCTTGGCAGCGGCCCCGACATGGAAGGCGATGCCACGCTTCTTGAGGCTCGTGCGCAAGCGCTTGGCCAGGTCGCGGTCGAAGTTGGGTAATACCTCCTTGCAATACTCGATGACGGTGACCTCGCTGCCAAAACTATGGAAGATGCTGGCAAACTCAAGACCGATGACACCTCCGCCAATGACGCAGAGGCGACTGGGGATGGTGGTGAGCTGGAGCATCTCGGTGCTGGTGAGCACGCCCTTGGCATGAGCGCCCTCGATGGGAAGAAACTTGGTGGTGCTGCCAAGGGCCAGGATGATGTGGGGGGCTGTGATCTGCTCCTCGCCCACCGCGATGGTGTGGGCATCCACAAAACGGGCCTCGCCTCGGAGCAGGGTGATGCCGGGTGTCTTCATCAGGCCCTCGATGGCCGACTGCAACTTGGCCACCACCTGATTCTTGCGCTCAACGGCCTGCTGGAGCGAGAATGTGATGGCATCGGGGTCAACGCCAATGCCCTGGCTCTGAGCATGGCGCACCTGATGGAGCACCTCGGCCGTATGGCAGAGGCATTTGGTGGGTATACACCCGCGGTTGAGGCAGGTGCCTCCGAGTTGGTCTTTCTCCACGACGACCACCTGGAGGCCCTTTTGGGCGGCCCTGACGGCTGCTTCATAACCGCCGGGGCCAGTGCCTATGATGATAAGATCTGTAGTCATTTTTGAGGTTTTAGGTTGTAGGTTTTAGGGGGGGGGGGAGCTTAGCCTAATTAGGCCAAATAGACCAATTGGACCAATTAGACCAATTAGCCCCATCCCCCAAAAAGCGAAGCGCCCTATGCCTGGAGGCTCCGGTAGGTGAATTTAGGCTCCTTGACTGCCTTGACGTCGTCGAGGCGGCGTATGGGGGTGTTGTGGGGAGCAGTCTTGAGCATCTGCGGGTTGGCCTTGGCCTCCTCGGCTATCTGCTGCATGACGGCGATAAAGGCATCGAGCGTATCGCGACTCTCGGTCTCGGTGGGTTCGATCATCATGGCCTCGTGGAAGAGGAGTGGGAAGTAGATGGTCGGGGCATGGTAGCCATAGTCGAGCAGACGCTTGGCCACATCGAGGGTGGTGACATGGTCGCTGGCATGATGGTCGCCGGCATATTCCTCGCGAAGGCCATCGAATACGAATTCGTGCTTGCAGAGGCCATCGATGGGGAGGTTGAAGTAGTCCTTGAGACTCTCCTTGATATAGTTGGCATTGAGGACGCTGAGCTTGCCCGCCATGGCGATGTTTTCACGGCCCAGGCTAAGCAGATAGGCGTAGGCGCGAATGATGATGGCATAGTTGCCCAGCCAGCCGCTGACGTAGCCCAGCGAATGCTCATCGGTGCGGAGTTCGTAGAGGTGCGTCTCCTCATTGTAGACCACCTGTGGGTTGGGCAGACAATGCTCCAGGCCCTGACGTACACCCACGGGACCGCTGCCGGGACCGCCTCCTCCGTGGGGAGTCGAGAAGGTCTTGTGGAGATTGATATGCATCACATCAAAGCCCATATCGCCAGGTCGGCATACGCCGAGCATGGGGTTGAGGTTGGCACCATCGTAGTACATCAGTCCGCCACATTCGTGCACGAGGCGTGCTATCTCGGGTATCTCGGTCTCAAAGATGCCCAGCGTATTGGGGTTGGTCATCATCATGCCGGCCACATCAGGTCCGAGCAGAGGTTTGAGGTCTTCCACATCGACGGTGCCGCGCGGTGTACTCTTCACCTGCACGATCTGCAGTCCGCACACGGCTGCCGAGGCCGGGTTGGTGCCATGGGCCGAGTCGGGCACGATAATCTTGGTGCGCTGGGTGTCGCCCCGCTGCTGATGATAGGTGCGGATGACCATCAGTCCCGTCAGTTCACCATGAGCACCGGCATAGGGGTTGAGGGTGAAGCGCGAGAGTCCGGCTATCTCCGAGAGCGTCTTCTGCACCTCGTCGTAGAGTCGGAGGGCACCCTGTGAGAGGGCTGCGGGTGTGGCGGGATGGATATTAAATCCGGGGAGTGCTGCCACCTCCTCATTGATCTTGGGGTTGTACTTCATCGTGCACGAACCCAGGGGATAGAATCCGGTGTCGACACCAAAGTTATTGTTCGACATGTTGGTGTAGTGGCGCGCCACGGTCAGTTCGTCACACTCGGGCAGTTCCACCTCCGCCCCTCGGCGGCTTTCTGCCGAGAGATCGTCGAGAGAGTAGCCCTCGAAGGCACTCTTAGGCAGGGAGTAACCTACGCGTCCTGGTTGCGAAAGCTCGAAGATGAGCTTGCCATAATATACATTATTCATAATTGTCTGCGTGGGGGATTAGAGGTTGGACAATAGGTCGTCTATCTCCTGCTTGCCGGTCTTCTCGGTGCAGGCAATGGTGAGGCAGTCATCCATGCCCTCGGTCTCTACGCCGAGGAGGTAGCCCAGGGCGAGGGCCTTCTCGCGCACCTGTCGTGCTCCGGGGATGCGAACGGTAAACTCATTGAGGAATGCTACTCCGGGGAAGACATCCTCTGCCCTGCCGCTCCCCACGAGTGCGTCGTGGAGGTAGTGGGCAGCGGCATAGCTCTGCTCGTTGACCTCGCGCAGTCCGCGCTTGCCCATGAGGCTCAGATAGCATGCCACATAGAAGCACATCACGCCCTGAGCCGTGCATATATTGCTCGTGGCCTTCTCGCGACGTATATGCTGCTCGCGGGCCTGCATCGTCAGCACAAAGGCGCGGCGGCCCTCGGCATCAGTCGTGGCGCCCACGAGTCGGCCTGGCATCTTGCGGATGAGGGCATTGGTGGTGCAGAGGTAGCCGATGTATGGACCTCCGTAGCTCATAGGGATGCCCAGGCTCTGTGCGTCACCACAGGCTATGTCGGCACCCCATTCACCTGGACTCTTGAGCACACCCAAGGCGCTGGCCATTGTATTGACCGCCAGGAGAGCCTTGTGGGCATGGCATGCCTCAGCCAGCCCCGTGAAATCTTCGATGAGACCATAGCGGTTGGGCTGTGCCACGATGAGTCCGGCCACATTGTCCTGGGCCACGAGTGCGAGTGCAGCCTCGCGGTCCATCACGCCGTCCTTGGCAGGCACCTCCACGAGGTCCACGCCATGGTAGCCGGCATAGGTGCGCACCACATTGAGCACATTGGATGCAAAGGTCGACGAGATGAGCACACGGTTGCGCTTCTTGGCAGCAGCCACACACATCATCATGGCCTCGGCTGTGGCTGTGGTGCCGTCATACATCGAGGCATTCGACACGTCCAGACCGGTGAGTTCGGCCATCATCGTCTGATATTCGAATATGTATTGCAGGGTGCCCTGGCTTATCTCTGCCTGGTAGGGGGTGTAGCTCGTAGAAAATTCGCTACGAGCGGCCAGATAACTGACCAGCGAGGGACTGTAGTGGTCGTAGACGCCGGCTCCGGCCAGGCAGACGAGTCGCTTGTTGTCGGCGGCCATGGTCTCGATGATCTGGCGCACCTCCATCTCAGACTTCTCGCTGGGTATATTGAGTTGTCGGTGGAGCTTGAGTTCGTCGGGTATCTCGGCATAAAGATCGTCGAGCGACGCCACTCCTGCCACGGCGAGCATCTGCTGGATGTCGTCGGGTGTATGGGGGAAGTACTTGTACACGGTATTAGATTTTTAATGGGTGGGGATGGTATGATGATAGTTGAGGGGATGCCACAGCATCGTGCCCCAAGCATGGAGCGGAACAAACAGAGAAGCCCCCTACCCGATGCGTGTCGGGATGAGGGGCTTGCTGTATCTCCATGTGGCCTACTCGCAAGTGGCCTCGTAGGCCTGAGCGCTCATGAGAGCATCGAGCTCGCTGGGGTCAGAGAGGCGCACCTTGATAATCCAGTTCTCGAAGGCATCCTGGTTGATGAGCTCGGGGGCATCCTCGAGGGCCTCGTTGACCTCCACCACGGTGCCGCTCACGGGCGAGAAGAGATCGCTGGCAGCCTTGACAGACTCGACTGCGCCAAACTCCTCGCCTGCAGTCACCTCGTCGTCCACCTCGGGCATGTCGACATATACCACATCGCCAAGCTGATCCTGGGCATAGTCGGTGATACCGATGTAGCCAAACTCGCCTTCTACTCTCACATACTCATGACTCTCTGCATAGTAGAGTCCTTCTATTACTTTTGCCATATCTTTAGGTTGTTAGGTTTTGGGGTATTAGGTTTTAAGGGTGTTAGGGGAATTAGGCTGCAAGGTCATATCGCAAACCGCAACATAACTATCGTCCCTATTACTACCCTATAACTTCCTTATTACTTCTCTATAACTTCTCAAAAAAAATTACTTCTTATAATTCTTCTCGTAGAAACGTTTCTTGATGACGGTGCCAGGGTGGAGTTTCTTGTGTATTCTCACCTGCACCTCGGTGCCCAGTTTGGCATGCTCTATCTTGACCAGGGCCATGCATACGCTCTTGCCGGTGGAGATGCTGTTGTAGCCCGTGGTGACGGTGCCAACCACCTCGTCGCCCACCACCACGTCATAGCCGTGGCGGGGTATGGCCTTGGTGGCCAATTCGATGCCCACTATCTTGCGGCTCACGCCCTCGGCCTTCTGACGGGCCACAGCGTCCTTGCCCACGAACTCCTCCTTGTCCACCTTGACAAACATGCCCAGACCGGCCTCGATGGGCGAGAGGTCGTCGGTCAGTTCGTCGCCATACAGGGGCAGACCGACCTCGAAACGCAGCGTGTCGCGGCATCCCAGTGCGCATGGCTTAGCCTCTCCGCTCTCCATGAGCTTGTCCCAGCAGCGCTGTGTGAAGGCATGGCTGCCGTAAATCTCAAATCCGTCTTCGCCCGTGTATCCGGTGCGGCTCACGATGATGGTCTCGCCATCCGTGTCGATGGTCTTGAAGGTGTAGAATGTGAGTTCCTTGCACGCCAGTCCGAGCACCCTCTCTACCACCTCTTCGGCCTTGGGGCCCTGCACGGCCAGCTGACCGTAGTGCTCGCTCTGATTCTCGGTCACTACGTCGAAGGCCTCTGCCTGCTGACTGATCCAGGCATAATCCTTGTCGATATTGGCGGCATTGATGACCAGGAAGTAGCGCTCGTCGCCCTCCTTATATACGAGGAGGTCATCGATGGTGCCCCCGTTGGGATGGAGCATCATGCCATAGAATATCTTGCCTGGTTCGGCTCCCGCGATGTCGTTGGTAAATATGTGCTGCACGAAGCGTTCGGCCTCAGGACCAGTGACGAGCACCTCGCCCATGTGGCTGACGTCGAACACGCCACATGCCGTACGCACGGCCATGTGTTCGTCCGTAATCGTGGTGTACTGGATAGGCATCTCAAATCCGCCAAAACTGACCATTTTGGCTCCTTGCGCAATATGTCTCTCATAGAGACACGTTCTCTTGTCTGCCATTGCTTGTATGTGTTTTTTATTAGATTTAGGTATTCGCATGCAAATATACACGTTATTTCGTTATCCGCAAGCACAAGAGCAAACAATTAACAAAATTAAATGGAGCACACACTCCATGGCTCTCCCGAGCGGGGGAGGATTAAGAAAAGTTTAAGAATGCGGGGAGGCAGATGGGAGGGGTAACAACGGAACGAACGGAAGATTATTTTAACAAGAACGGGCATGCGCTCGGCGACGAAGGTGACGCTTAGTGAGCGAAGAGGGTCTAAGAATAACATTTGTGCCTAAATGGCTGAAAATACCCATATCTGGAGCTTGTAAGACCCATAGTCTGTGCTTACAAAACCCATAGTCTGTGAGTGTGAGACCCATAGTCTGTGATGACAGAACCCATAGTCTGTGAGCACAAGCCTCATAATTTATGGTTCTTCCGCTTTTCTCGTTGGTCGGATAGGTGCTATTCAGTCTTGACGGT
>CALZKW010000112.1 GCA_945788095.1 uncultured Prevotellaceae bacterium
CGCTTTCCTTCCCCCGAGGATTGCGCTTTCCTTCCCCCGAGGATTGCGCTTTCCTTCCCCCTGAGGATTGCGCTTTCCTTCTACACGAATGCTGCAACAAGGCATTCGTCCCTATTACTTCCCTATTACTTCTCTTTCTCTATTACTTCTCTATTACTTCCCTTTTTTAGACCCATATGCTGTCGTGGCAGACTGTATATGCTGTGAGTACAGACTGTATATGCTACGGAACTGCGACGTGGGAGCCCCTTTTGCTCCTGCACCACGCTAATACCTCAAAAACTTAACAAGAATGAAAAGAAATTGTAATCTCTTAGGCTATTCCCCAAAAATAACTTATCTTTGCCCCGTAACTATGAGATAACTCTAAAACAGGATAAAATACTATGGAACAAAACCAATTGCAAGAGATTGTGTCACGCTTTGCCATCACCGGCACCGTGGCTGAAATTGCTCCCCTCGGAGCTGGTCTGATCAACGACACCTTCCGCGTGGTGACTGCCGAGGAGGATGCCCCCAACTACGTGCTGCAGCGTGTCAACCACAACGTGTTCCCCGATGTAGACATGGTGATGCGCAATATCAAGGCTGTGACCTCGCACATCCGCCAGAAGCTCGAGGCTAAGGGTGAGAGCGACATCGACCGCAAGGTGCTCACCTTCGTGCCCTCTAAGGAGGATGCCGAGAAGATCTATGCTGTGGTAGACGGCAACTACTGGCGCATCATGGTCTTCATCCCCAATGCCATCACCAAGCAGGCCGTAGACCCCGAGTCGAGCCGCGATGCTGGCCGTGCCTTTGGTAACTTCCAGGCTATGCTGGCCGACATCCCCGTGCAGCTGGGCGAGACCATCAAGGACTTCCACAACATGGAGTTCCGCCTCGAGCAGCTCCGCACCGTGGTCAAGGAGGATCCCGCAGGCCGTGTCAGCGAGCCCCAGGTGCAGCAGCTCCTGCAGGAGATTGAGGCACGTGCCGAGGAGATGTGCAAGGCTGAGCGTATGGGCCGCGAGGGCACTCTGCCCAAGCGTGTGTGCCACTGCGACACGAAGGTCAACAACATGATGTTCAACGACCAGAACCAGGTGCTCTGCGTCATCGACCTCGACACCGTGATGCCCAACTTCATCTTCTCCGACTATGGCGACTTCCTCCGCACCGGTGCCAACTTCACCGCCGAGGACGATGCCGATATGAGCAAGGTGGGCTTCAATATGGACATCTTCAAGGCCTTCACCGAGGGCTACCTCGAGAGCGCCAAGTCGTTCCTCCTGCCCGTTGAGGTGGAGAATCTGCCCTATGCAGCAGCCCTCTTCCCCTACATGCAGTGTGTACGCTTCCTCTGGGACTACATCAGCGGCGACAAGTACTGGAAGTGCCAGTACCCCACCCACAACTTCGTACGCGCCAACAACCAGTTCCACCTCCTCAAGAGCGTGGAGAGCCACTACGAGGAGATGAAGCAGTTTATCGCAGGCTGCCTCTAAGCCTCCGTCCATACCCCACAAGCAAGGCCACCCTCAGTCCGCACCGCGGCTGGAGGTGGCCTTGCCACATTATATCAAGAGTCAGCCCTCCCCAAGGCATTGTGCTGGGGAGGGCTGATAGGGGTTAGAAGTAGTGTGCTATTTGCTCTTTATATCCCTTAGGCAATTTGAAGTCCCCATCGGGGCAATTTCTGTGTGCTCCCCCTTAGAGGAAGAGCCACTGCACGATGATGTAGATGGGGAGGCAGACCACGAGAGAGAACTTGAACATGTAGACAAAGAAGGAGGGCATGCGGAAACCACTCTGCTCGGCTATGCTCTTGATCATGAAGTTAGGACCATTGCCGATGTAGGTGAGGCTGCCGAAGAAGACGGCACCCATACAGATGGCACGGAGGTAGACCTCGCTCACGCCAGCCACTATCTTCTGGCCCGCTATGGGGTCGAGGGTAGAGGCTGTGGCATGGAAGACCATGGCTGTGGGGGCATTGTCGAGGAAGGCTGAGAGCATACCGGTGGAGTAGACAAACTGCCAGGACTCGGTGATGGGCAGGGGGTGCTGCTCGAGATACATCAGGGCGGGAGTCATCGTGGCAAAGATACCGCAGAAGACGCAGGCCACCTCGAGGATGGGAGTCCAGGTGAAATCGTTGTCCTGGCGAATGCTCTTCTTGGTGGTGACGAGCGAGAGCACGATGATGCCGAAGAAAACGAACTCGCGGAAGAGATGCACGTAGTAGGGCGCTGATTCGCGGCCCATGGCGGGGAAGTACTTGGGATTGATAAACATAGTGGTCAGGATGACGAGCAAGAGCCAAAGGAAGTTGATGCGGCCCGTCACGCGGATGGGCTCGGTGCTGGTGCGGTCAGCAGCCAGTACCTCGGCCGACTCGCGGCGCATAAACCAGTAGGTGTCGAGCACATAGTAGGTGCCGAGCATCATCAGACCTGTTGTGGCCCATTCCTTCCACATGCCCATAAACCACTCGAAGGGGGCGCCCTTCTGGAAGAGGAGGAAGAGTGGGGGATCGCCCAGGGGGGAGAGCAGACCGCCACAGTTGGCCACAGCGGCTATGAAGAAGAGGATGGTGTGGGTGGTGTACTTACGCTGGCTGTTGGTCTTGATGAGCAGACGGATGAGCAGCATGGCCGCACCCGTGGTGCCCATGAAGGAGGCCAGGACGAATCCCAGGGCCAGGATGGCCGTGTTGGTGAGGGGAGTGGCATGCAGGTCGCCTCGTATGCAGATGCCACCCGTGGTGACGAAGAGGGCTGCAAGGAGGAGGATGAAGGGGATGTAGTCGTAGACCATCTGGTGCTCGAGCTTCAATCCTAATCCGTTGAGGCTAAGCCAGATGCCCACGGGCAGGCCGAGGATGATGGATACGAGGAGTTTGTGGGTGTTCTTCTCCCACCAATGTTCTAATTTAGTGAGGGGTAGGATAGCGATGCAAAGCAGTTGCAGGGCAAAGGGGATAAGCATCCATGCGGGAATAGTCTGTTGCATATCGGTATGGTAATTTATAGAAACGCGTTTTCGGGTTATTCCGGAAACATAGGCAAAGTTACATTCTTTTGGCGAAACATAACGAAAAAAGGGGCGTTTTCTTTTGCCAATACACAACTTCTGCTTACCTTTGGTGGGTAGAAAAACGAAACGAACATGCAAAAACCCTTAGTAGACATTGCGGTGCTCATCCTCTTCTTCAACCGTCCCCAGCAGTTGGGGCAGGTGTTTGAGCAGGTCAGACGTGCACGTCCCTCGCGCCTCTTCCTCTATCAGGATGGTCCGCGAGGCGAGCGCGACATACCCGGCATACTGGCCTGCCGCGAGGTGGTCAGCTACATCGACTGGGAGTGCGAGGTGCACACCCTGTATCAGGAGAAGAACTATGGATGCGATCCCTCGGAGTACATCTCACAGAAGTGGGCCTTCTCGATGGCCGACAAGTGCATTGTGCTCGAGGACGATGACGTGCCCTCGGTGAGCTTCTTTCACTTCTGCCGCGAGATGCTCGACCGCTATGAGCACGATGAGCGCATCACGATGATATCGGGCTTCAATGTCGACGAGCAGACCACAGACGTGGCGGAGGACTATTTCTTCACCACCAACTTCAGCATCTGGGGCTGGGCCTCGTGGCGCAGAGTGGTCGACCAGTGGGACGAGCACTACACCTGGATGGACGACCCGCAGACAGTCAGCGACCTCAATCATATCATCCGGGAGCGTGGCTACCGCGATGACTTCATGGAGATGTGTCGCCGCCACAGAGCCCAGGGCAAGGCCTTCTATGAGACCATCTTCTGGTCGCACCTCCTCCTGAGCAATGGTCTCTGCATCGTGCCCCGCCAGAATCTTATCAACAACCTCGGGGCCACGGCCGACAGCACCCACTTTGGCGGCACCCTCGAGACCCTGCCCAAGGCCTACCGCAGGATATTCACCATGCAGCGCTACGAGATGGAGGCTTATAAGCCTATGGACAACGGACAACGGACAACGGACAACGGACAACAACTGCCAACGGTTGGGGGACTCCGTCATCCCCGTTATGTCGTGGAGCATCTGCCCTACCGCAAGCGCACCTATCGCACCATGGGATGGATGTGCCCGTGGGTCAAGGTGGGACGCTCACTGGAGGAACTTTACCTGAACCTCCGCTACGGCAACTTTGCCTATATTGGCACCGCCATCAAAAACCGTATTAAGAAACTGATGGGCAGAAAGGAGCACTACTGATTATGAAACAGCGCAATCATGCCTTCGATATCCTCTGTGGCATCTGCATCCTGCGCATGGTGTGCCTGCATGTGATGCAGTTCTGCGGCAAGCAGTCCGAGCCCTGGTGGGTGGATGTGATGTCGTGGAGCTATTTCTTCATGAGTTTCTTCTTCTTCAAGGCGGGCTTCTTCAACAAGGGCGTGACGGGCCATACCCCCACCTATCTCCTCGACCGCACCAAGCGACTCCTCGTGCCCTATCTCACGGCGGGTAGCATCGGTTTTGTCATCTACATGGCCTTCCTGCCCTTCATCATGGACCACTACCATCACCCCATCGAACCCCTTGCATGGAACCACCTTTGGCTCACCAGCAGCTTCTATGGCAACGGCCCCGTGTGGTTTCTCTTCAGTTTCTTCTCCATGTATGTGGTGGTCCATCTCATCGAGAACTTCCTCGTGGGGCGCGGTGCGTTGTGGCGCTGGGCAGCGACCTTTGTGGTCTGCCTCATGCCCCTGCTCTCATATGCCTTCTATACGATGGGCAATCCTGTGTGGATGAGCCTGAGCAATCTGCCTATAGGCATCTTCTTCTTCTACCTCGGTCATTGGTGGCATGAGGCCATCCAGCGTCTCGGCCGTGAGCGCACGCTGTGGCTCTCGGTGGTGATGATAGTAGCCTTTGTGGTGCTGACCCTGGTGTGGGGCAGCGAATACACGATGGTGACCAACGACTTCCGCGGTCCGCTCCTCCCCCTTGTGGTGGCCATGGTGTGCATCCTGTGCGGCCTGAGCGGTGTGCTGCTGATGCTCGATGTGCCCCGCGTGCCCTGGCTCTGCTACATCGGCGAGCACTCGATGGTCTACTTCATCTCCCACTATCCGATACTCTATTTCTACAAGTTCACCCACATCTGTTTTGGACGGAGCATCTACAATCACTACGACGATGTCATTGTGCTCCTCCCCGCCATCTTCATGATATGCTCGTGGCTTGTGCCCTACATCGAGGCAGCTCCCTGGCTGAGCGGAAGATGGAAGAAAAGTTAGTTTATAGAGGTTTTAGGTTTTAGGTCGCTTCGCTTCTGAGGTTTTAGAACCTACCACCTAAAACCTACCACCTAAAACCTACAACCTACAACCTCAAAATAAGTAATGAACATAGCACTCCTTATAGCCGGCGGATCTGGCAACCGTATGGGCCAGGACATCCCCAAACAGTTTATGCACGTGGACGGATGTCCCATCATCATCCACACGATGCAGTGTTTCCAGCGTCATCCCGACATTGACGGCATCGCCGTGGTGTGTCTCAAGGGTTGGGAAACGGTGCTCCAGGCCTACGCCAACCAGTTTAGCATCGATAAGTTGAAATGGATATTCCCCGGAGGCAACACCGGCATGGAGTCTATCCACAATGGCATTTATGGCTTGCGCGATGCGGGTGTAGATGGTGACGCCCTCGTGCTCATCCACGACTCGGTGCGTCCCCTGCTCAGTCAGGACATCATCAGCAGCAATATCGCTGTATGCCAGGCCTACGGCTGTGCCATCACGGGCATCAAGTGTCGCGAGGCCATCCTCGAGAGTGAGGACGGATTCAGCACCCACACCAGCATCTCGCGCGACAAGCTCATTCGCACACAGACGCCCCAGACCTTCCGCCTCAAGAGCATCATTGACGTACACGAAGAGGCCCGCCTCAAGGG
Organism: uncultured Prevotellaceae bacterium; assembly: GCA_945788095.1. Classification (GTDB taxonomy): domain Bacteria; phylum Bacteroidota; class Bacteroidia; order Bacteroidales; family Bacteroidaceae; genus Physcousia. Next base: position 5,921 of record CALZKW010000112.1, read on the forward strand.
CATAGCCGACAGCGTGGCCTCGTGCACCCTCGTGGCCGAAGTGGGAGGCCGTGAGATGTATATCGTGCCCGGCTCGGAGAAGAATATCAAGATTACCACCGTGGAGGACCTCGAGATTCTCAAGGCCCTGATGCACACCGCCAAGGACGAGTGGCTGAAGTAGTAAGCCCCCCCTCTAACTCCTCCCTAAGGGGGGAGAACGAGTGGTCTGCGATTAAGTGAGAGCAATGCCATGCTTGCATGAAATTTGTCGAGCGTGAGCAGACTCGACCGAAGGTCAATAGTGAATAATACTTAATAATATAAATGCCCCCAATACCCTCACCCTCATCTGAGTGTCCTCCACCTTGGGGGGAGTTCAGAGGGGGGCTTCATTGTAAATGGTAAATAGTAAATACATCGACTCTCTGCGTCAGATAGCATCAGCCGAACTTCCCTGGGAAATGCTCTCGGACTGCAACATACTCGTGACGGGAGCCACGGGCCTTATTGGGTCGGCCCTGGTGGAAGCACTGCTCCTACGTCCCGACAAGGACTACCATGTCTATGCTCTGGGGCGCAACGAAGCCCGCATGAAGGAACGTCTCGGAGACCTGGCTAATGATCCAGCCTACCACTTCGTGCGCCATGACGTTACGCAGCCCCTCCAGGGCAATACGCCCTACCACTACATCATCCACGCAGCCAGCAATGCCAGCCCCAACTTCTTCGCCACGCAACCCGTGGAGGTGATGAAGGCCAATCTCGATGGGGTGACGCATCTCATGGATTATGGTATCGGTCATGGTCTGTGCCGCTTCCTCTTCGTCTCCTCGGGCGAGGTGTATGGCGAGGGTGATGGTCGTGCCTTTAGCGAGGATTATAGCGGCTATGTCGATCCCATGTCGCCCCGCTCGTGCTATCCCTCGAGCAAGCGTGCTGCCGAGACCCTCTGCGCGGCATACGCCCAGGAGTATGGCATCGAGGCCCTTGTGGCGCGCCCTTGTCATGTCTATGGCCCGGGCTTCACGGAGAGCGACAACAGAGTCTATGCCCAGTTTATCCGCAATGTGCTCCGTGGTGAGGACATCGTGATGAAGAGCACCGGCAGTCAGTATCGTTCGTGGTGCTATGTGGTCGATTGTGTCAGCGCCTTGCTCCACATCCTGCTGCTTGGACAGAGCGGTCTGGCCTACAACATAGCCGATGAGAGCAGCAATATCACCATACGCGAGTTGGCTGAGATGGTGGCCGAGATAGGAGGGAGACGGGTAGTCATCGACCTGCCCTCGGATGCCGAACGTGCAGGCTACAACCCTGTGTCGCGCTCCGTCTTCACCACCACCCGCCTCCAGGCCATCGGGTGGCAGGTAAGCGGCACGATGAAGGAAAAGCTGAAACAAACGGTTGCGGAGGTGACTAATAAGTCCAATTAGCCTAATTAGCCCCTCAAAACCTCACAACCTCATTGTAAATTGTAAATGGTAAATTGCAAATGGTAAATACCTACAGACAAAACTATGTGAAGGAGCATCTGCGTGAGCTCCAGCTCAAGCAGTTGTGGATACTCGAGGAGATAGACCGCGTGTGCCGTAAGCACGGCATCGACTACTGGCTCGATGGAGGCACCCTGCTTGGGGCGGTGCGCCATGGTGGTTTCATACCCTGGGACGATGATATCGACATCGCTATGACGGGCGAGGGACTCAAACGGTTCTGCGAGGTGGCACAGGCGGAACTCCCCGACACGCTCTTCCTGCAGACCCCTCAGACCGACCCTACCAGCAAGGAGCCCATCACCAAGGTGCGCTATCTCAACTCCCTTTACATCGAGCCTGCCGATCAGTTTGATGCCCCCTACCACAAGGGTGTCTTTGTCGACATCTTTCCCTTTGTGCCCTGCCCCTCCATGCCCCAGTGGATGCTGCGCACCGTGGCACGCCAGATAGCCCGCTCCTACAGCATCCTCCACAAGAAGCACTACTACTCGCTGCGCAACCTGCTGCAATGGCCCTGGTTTGCCCTCAAATACCGCCTCTGCAGTCTCCTCTGGCGCATAGCCTATCTCGTGGGTGGAAAGCGCGACCATCTCGCCAATATCCCCATCAACAATGGTTGCGGCATGTATCACCGCCGCGACTCCGTCTTCCCCCTCACCACCATCGAGTTTGAGGGCAAGACATTCCCCGCCCCAGGCAACACCCATCAGTATCTCACCGACCAGTATCGCAACTACATGGAGATCCCCCCCGTGGAGAAGCGACAAGTGCATGCGGTGTTCTTTTCTTTTAAGGGGTAGTAAAGGGTATAAAAGGGGAGTTAAAGGGCTATAAAGGGACGAATGTCTTGCTGATGTTCACAGGCGTATCGTCCTTTTCAAGCCCTTTAACTCCCTTTTCATGCCCTTAAAAGCCCTTAGAGAAGCCCTTTAGCTTCTCCCAAACAGATATTTCCTGAAGAGCGGGCTGATGCGCAGTATGTTGCTCGTGATGATGCAGAAGGCTATCACCACGAGGGCGATGAGGATGGAGAGCGTGGTGTCGATGGCGAAGTTGTGGCCGTTCTCCTTGAAGAAAGCCCCCACGGCAGGTAGGTTGGGCAGGAAGAGGAAGTGGATGAGGTAGATGTCGAGTGTGCGTCGGCCGATGTACTGCAATGAGCGGCCCACGATGGTATATTGGGTGAAGTACTCTGCATAGTGGCGGAAGTACATCACTACGATGGTGAGCAGCAGAAACTTCGACAGCGTGTAGGGCAGATTGGCCCATGCCATGCGCAGCGTGTGCCACTTGAGCGTGTCGAGGGTGCAGAAGATGACCACCACGGTGATGAGGGGGAAGAACCACTGGCTGTCCATCACCCTCTGCGCCTTGTCCCAGTAGCGGCGCACGATGTTGCCGAAGAGGAAGAAGGGCAGGTACTTCATCAGCTGGATGAGCGAAGTGTCGTGGAGCAGCGTGGTGGGCATGTGCTTGCGGTAGCCATCGGCCCACCAGAAGTGGTGGGGCATGAAGCATGTCTCGTAGACCGCGAGCGAGGCCACAAAGAGCAGCGTGATGGGCACCCACGATGGGCGCTTCAGCTTCGACTCCAGATAAGCAAAGGGATAGTAGATCAGAAACATGTAGAGCAGCACGAGCGTAAACCAGTAACCGCCCTTGGTCGGTGAGTGGAGGTTCGACTCCACCGCCGCCCCGAAGTGCGGGTAGAGCACGGCGGCGGCAAAGAGGAAGAAGACGATGGTGGGCACCATCTGTATCCTCACCTTCTTCACCACGAGCTGCCACAGCGTCTCAGCGCTCCACGTCATCTGTGCCTTGTAGGCGAGGAATCCGCTGACGAAGAAGAAGAGCGGCATACGGAAAAGCACGAGGAAGGACAGGCTGCTCGACTGCTTCACGGGTTGCAGGAATCCCATTTGTGCCACGTGGTAGGCCACCACGAGTATCATCGTGAAGCCACGCATCGCATCGAGCCATTCCATGCGTGGTTTGCGCACGGGTGCTGTCGTAGGTGTAGTGTCGGTAGGGTGCATAGGGCAATAGGTGTTGTTGGTGGTGAGTTGTCAGTCTTGGGGAGATAGAATAACCTCAGAAAATCTTTCTCTCCATCTCCATACGGTGGTTTTGGGTGTGTTAGTGATGTGTTCTATCTGTGGGTTTGACAAACCAATATAGAACAAGTAGTACACCCGGAGTTGTTCCTCCTTAAGTTCACACTTTAGAGACGAAATGTGCTTTTTTAGTTCAGGATATAATTGGTTGACGGCGGCTAAGAGTTGTTTCCATTCCTTGTTGCTCAGTTTTTGTTTACCCTCAGCGGCTTTCTTCACTCTGTCGATGACGTGTTCGGCATTCTCATTGATCCTGCTTTGAGTAGCCAACCCCAGCAGATGCGTGTTCTGCTTGATTCTCAGCGAGAGCTGCTTTTTCAGGTCTTCGTTTTCTATGTCTATTTGCTGGAGTTGTGCTTTCGAACATTCCATTTCAGCCGTCTTTGACATGATGTCTGCTTCGAGTGCCTCCTTTTGCTGCTGCAGATTGTTG
>CALZKW010000113.1 GCA_945788095.1 uncultured Prevotellaceae bacterium
GTGACTGCGGATGCAAGAAGTTGGGTTACAAAGTGACGGTTGGCTCATCTTTTTCTTTATTGATATTTTATACCCCGCAACTCCCCACCCTTTATCATCCTCTTTTTATTTATTAGCTCCTATTTTTATCGTCTCTTATTTATTTTTCTTTATTGATATTTTATTATTACCAGTTGTTTCCCCTAAGATGATGTCGGTGCGGGGGCACGATTTACGCAGTTATCTGCTCTTGGCGCTTCCCCCTTGATTATCGTCAAAAATATTGGTAAAATGGGCGTTTATTCCCAATTCTCTTGCACACATTGTGTTAAAATGTGCTAACTTTGCAGCGATTTAGAAAAAACGTAATCATAAATATGAAGAAATTATTGGCTCTCCCCTTGATGGCTGCCACCCTGGCACTTGCCTCATGCTTCGGAGAGGAACCCCTCAACACTGAGTGTGACATCGAAAAGGCTTCCATCCATGTGGATGATGTAGAAGCAGTATTCTACAACGACTTTGACTCTACCAAGGTGGTGCTCTACGATGCAGACAGCATCGGCTTCTTTGTGCGCCCCCGTGCCGAGGTAGGCAGTGTGCCCCTCCACCTCCATGTCACCCCCGGTGCCATCATCTTCCGCATCGACAACAATCTGGAACTCCCCTTCGTCAACGGTAGTAACGTGGACTTCTCTACTGAGGCTCCCCACTACTTCCGCGTATACTCAGAGGACCGCATGTGGCATCGCGACTATAAGGTATGTGTCGTGCACGACATTGATCCCACCTTCGGTCATAAGTTCTTCCGCTTCGACTTCAACTCCAACTATGCGCTTTACGATCCCTCGAAGCCCCTGGATGCCAAGGGCAACTACTTCGTGTGGACCGAGACAGACAGCATGATCGTGGCCGACTTCTTCGGTTCGGAATCGTGGAAGTGTGGTAACCCCGGTTTCAAACTCTCTAAGTCGTCAGCCAAGCCTCTCGACTATCCCTCAATCCCCGCCTACGGTGAGGGTCCTGACGGCACCGACTGCGTGAAGCTCGAGACCAAGGACACCGGTGCCTTTGGCAACATGGTGGATATGCGTATCGCCTCTGGTTCGCTCTTCTCGGGCTACTTCGACGTGACCAACGCCCTCAAGAATGCCCGCAAGGCCACCCAGTTTGGTCTGCCCTTCAAGCACAAGCCCTCGATGTTCCGCGTATGGCTCAAGTGCGAGATCGGCGAGAAGTTCCAGGACAAGGCCGGCAAGCCCGTGGAGGGTGTTATCGACGAGCCCGATGCCTACGTGGTGGTATACCGCAACCGCGATGAGCAGGGCGGACAGGTGCTCCTCGATGGCGACGATGTGCTGAGCAGCCCCTATATAATAGGTATGGCCCGTCTGGCCCACAACTACACCGCCGACGGCCGCGACCAGATAGGCAACAATCCCATCCACGGCGTTACCTCAGAGTGGCAGCTCTTTGAGCTCCCCGTGGTCTACACTGAGGAACTCGACCAGGACATCCTGGCCAACAATGGCTATAGCATGATCATCGGTTTTGCATCGAGCTGGCAGGGTGCCTACTTCACCGGCGCCATCGGCACCAAGCTCTGGATTGACAACATCGAGATAGAGTGTGAGTATTAATTTAAGGTAGTGGGGCAATAGGTCTAATTGCTCTAATTAGCCTAATTGACCTAATAGGACTTTGTAGCCTACAACCTAAAACCTAAAATAAAATAATGATTAAGAAGATATTTATAGCAGCCATCGCCATGATTATCACCGTGGCTGCACAGGCACAGGAAGACAAATGGCAGAAGTGGGGTCCCACCCGCCAGGATGGAGTGGGCGTGATAGCCCGCGCCGGTTATACCATCGGAGGTACCAGTCCCATCCCCCTGCCCGCCGAGATACGTAGCATCAACGGTTTCAGCCCCCAGGGAGGTGCCACCATCGGAGCCGACGTCTACAAGATGTTCTCTAAGCGCTGGGGACTCAGCGTGGCATGGCGCCTCTTCTACGAGGGTTTCAACACCAATGCTGATGTGAAGAACTACAAGATGTCTATCACCATGGACGGCAACACCATGTCGGGCTACTTCACCGGTACCAACGAGACCACCACCGATATGTGGGGTATGACCATCCCCGTGCTCGCCACCGTGCGTGTGAGCCCCCGCTGGAACATCAGCGTAGGTCCCTACTTCTCCACCTACTTCAAGAAGCGCTTCGATGGTAAGGTGTACGACAACAAGGACGGCGTAGGTTACCTCCGTGTCGACACTCCCACCGGACAGAAGGTCATCATCGACCGCACCAAGGCGGCCACCTATCCCGACGACTTCGCTGACCACATGCGCTCATGGAATGGCGGTCTGGAGTTCGCCTTCGACTACAAGGCCACCCGCCACATGAACGTCTTTGCCTCGCTCGACTGGGGCATGAGCAACATCTTCGAGCCCGAGTATGAGGCCATCGCCTTCAAGATGTATCCCATCTACGCCACCATCGGTCTGGCATACCGCTACTAAATCATACACGCTCGAGCCGCAGGATACCGCTTCCTGCGGCTCATGTTGTATTTTGGATTATTGGTGTCCGGGAAGCAGTCGGATATGTTACTTCTTTGGATCGACGAGAAGTCAAATTGTGTCCGTCTGCTTTGTATTGGAAGTCACTCTGAGGTTTTAGGCATGTAGTTTTGCATTTCGAGGAACGAAATATACGTTACGTTCCCCTTCCTTTTCCCCCCATTTCATCGTAAGTTTCTCTAATTTTTTTAGGTAAGATCGTATTTCTTACCTTTTTTCGTGCGCCCATACGCACGAAGGCAGTAATTTTGCAGTCGTGAAATTATGCACAGCAGATTTTAAGGAAAAAGATAAAACAAAAAAGTCTATGAAGAAATTTCTACTCATTGTAGCATGTGCCCTTACCACTGTGACTGGTATGGCAAACGAAACCAAAACATTTACTGATCAGCTCGAGGTGTCTGTCAATGGCACTTCATCTACTCAGCAGACCACTGTGAGCGTGGAGATGCTCGAGGACAACTACATCAACTTTGTGCTCGAGAACTTTGTGCTGGAGGCTGACGGCGACGAACTGAATGTGGGTAACATCGAGATCAGCAACCTCTTCCTTCGCGACAAGGGTGACTACAAGTCATTCTCTTACAACGCCAACCTCAAGATTAAGCCCGGCAATATGGCTGGTGTGGCTGAGGACGAGTGGATGGGTCCCATGCTGGGCAATGTGCCCCTCATCCTGAATGGTAAGCTCACTGACAACAAGGTGTATGTCACCATCGACATCGATATGATGGAGAGCATCCAGCAGGTAATCAGCGTGAAGTTTGGTTCGGACTTTGCCGCTGCTACCGTAGCAAACACCCTCTCGCTCCAGAATACCCTCTCAACCAAATCCACCAGCACCTATGTGGAGGATTATGGTCAGGAGATGGTATTCGATGACATCAATGGCTTCGCTACTGTCGTAGAGGAACTGAATACAACTGACATCAACCTCTGTCTTTACGACGTAGTTCTCTCTATCGGCAGTGAATCTGCTCCCCTGGGTCAGATTGTGGTGAATGGTATCGAGACCATCGATAGAGGTGCGTACAAGGAGTTCAACTGGACCGGTGATGTAGACGTGCTTGAAGGTCTCTGCCCCGCTGTGCTCAAGGGTAAGTATAACGGCCAGAATATCTATTATACCCTCTCTATTGATGCAGATGCCATCTCGCAGATCATCGACTTCAAGTGTGGTTCAGACTTTGCTCCCGCAGCCGTAGAGGGTGCTGCAAGCAAGTATGCCGACAAGTTGGTGGTAAGCGTAAACGAGACCACCACCGACCCCATGGATGCCAACGTGGAGGTGGAGCACCTCAACAATGGTGGCATCAACTTCGTGCTCAAGAACTTTGTGATGGAGCTCGAGGGCAATGAGATGAAGGTGGGCAATATTGCTATTGAGGACCTTCCCCTCTATGACGGCAACGGCTACAAGTATTTCAACTATACCGGCAATTTGAACATCCTCCCCGGCGAGCTTGCTGGCACAGATGAGGAGGATTGGATTGGTCCTATGCTCGGCAATATCCCCCTGCGTCTGAAGGGTCGCCTCACCAATGACAGGCTCTATGTGGAGATCGACATCGATATGGTCAGCCTCGACCAGATTATCCACGTAGTATTCGGCAGTGAGATTGAGAGCGCTATCTCTGGCGTTGTGGCTGATGCTCAGAAGGGTGGTGCCATTTACGACCTCCAGGGCCGCCGCGTGCAGAATGCCACCAAGGGCATCTATATTGTCAATGGCAAAAAGGTGGTGAAATAGTGAGCGAAATGAGTCAAGCTTGCTTGAACTCATTTCCGCACGCCTCACTAACTCGACGAAGTCAAGGTAGTGAAGTAAGAATTCCCTGAAATCACATACCAAGGGGGTGATGCACAGAGCTGCATCGCCCCCTTTTTTCGGTAAAATGGGCAATTATACCATTTCTATTCAGCCACTTGCGTGTAATTAATTAATTTTGCACTCGGTAAGGAATGCAAATTAACAATCAAACTATATCTCAATTATGGTAAAACGGTTTTTATCCCTGCTGATGTTGGCCGGTGCCCTCACTACGGCACAGGCCCAGTATCAGTTTCCCAACTCATCGTTTGATGAGGACTTCGTCTCGGCCTACGAAAATGGTAAGTACACCGAGCCCCGCGGGTGGCACGGCTACGCTACCATTGATGCCAGTTCGATGAACAATGCAGGACGTGCCGGTGATAAGTTGGTGCAGAGCCAGGACGTACGTGCTGGTGCATCGGGCAAGTGTGTGTATGTCAAGTCAACCTCCATCCTGGGTGTGATAGCCAATGGTGTGATGACCAATGGTCAGATTTATACCCATAGCACCACGGCTGCTGATGGTTCGCAAAACTACAACTTCTCTAATCCCTCGAACACTAAGTCGGGCTGGGGAGTGAACAATAAGTTCTTCACCGAGTTTACCGGTCGCCCTGACTATATGAAGGTATGGCTCAAGAACACGGGTGCAGGCAATGCCCGCGTCAGTGTCTTTACCCACAAGGCCGGTACGGTGATGTATGACCCCACAGACAATGTGAAGGACAACACCATCATCGTAGCAAGTGGTGCTGTGAGCGTGCCCAGCGAGAGTGTGTGGAAGCAGTACACCATCCCCTTCACTTATAACACTTCTTCTAATCCCGGCCTGATCCTTGCTACATTTACCACCAATGAGACACCTGGTCAGGGTAAGGGCGGCGATATGCTCTACATCGATGACATCGAGATGGTCTACATCAGCGAGATGCAGAATGCCGTCTACAATGGTGTTCCTATTGAGTTTTATGGCAACGGCAACGCCAATATCGATGGCCCCTACAACCCCAAGATGCTGAAGTACACCACTGGTGTCGGTGCAGAGGTAGTCACCACAGAGCCTACTGAGGGCAACGATTATACCCTCACTGTGGCTATCAAGGGTAATGACTACAGCGTAAACCCCAGCAACGCCCATACCTATCGCATCAAGTTCACTGGTCTTGCTTCTGGTAATGATGATGAGGCCAGTGTCAATGTCGTTGTGCCTACGCTGGCAAGCACAACTTTGAAGGATGGTCGTTTCTACCTGATGAATGTTGCTACTAATGCATTCCTTAATGACAACAACAATGTAGTTTCCACAGCCGTACCTTATTGGACAATTAGTCAGACTGCAGGTACCGTAATGGACGAGCATGGTCATTATCTGGTGATTGATCGTAATGGAAATGGTTCGGAGAATTTTGCGGATCATAAACAACTTCCCGTGACAAGTACTTCTACAAATACAAACAAGCCTGAAGAAAAAAAGTTCACCTTTAAGCCGGGTCCTGACTATGTGGAGATGTATAGAAAGGATCTTAAGTACTATACGGCTAATAAAATTTGGGGTATAGGTGATCAAAAAGGTGACATCTATGCAGGTGTCGAGAATGGTACGCTGAGATCATATCTCGGTTCGTCATCTACGAACACTCAGTGGATGCTCATCTCTCCAGCAGACTATATTGCCTATTATTTCTGCAAGAATGCTGCTGATAAGTCAATGAGCAACAGCCTTTCTTACAGCCTCGCTGCTTTCAACAATGAGGCTAACACCACCCTCATGGGAATGCCCCTTGGTGTATATAGCATCGATGACGGTGAGAAGTTCTACCTCGCCGATGGTACAGACCTGAAGGTGACCAACAGCAACTCTACACTGACCTACTATGGTCGCCTCGACTTTAGTCTCAACGCTACCTATGACGGTCAGTCGCTCAGCGGTGTGACCTCTGTAGATAAGGTGTACGAGGCAAGCAAGCTCAATGTGGTACTCTCTGGCAATGGTCAGCAGACCAAGGGTATCGTATTCGATGAGGATACCTATCAGCTCACCATCACCATCGAGGGTTATGGCCGCAGCAAGGAGTACACCATCCAGTTTGCCCAGCCCGACCTCAGCCTCAATGCCACATGGTATGGCGAGAAGGTGAAGGATGGCGACTTCGTCAACGAGGCATACAACGAGGCTAAGTTGGTGGTAACTCCCGCTGCAGGTGTATCTGTAGACAGAACATACAATGCAAGCACAGGTCGTGCCACTATCACCCTCAGCTATATGAAGCAGAGCCAGGAGTATCACGTAGACTTTGCTCTTCTCCCCGCCACTGTGGGCACTGCAGCTACCTATGCTATTGAGCGCATGTATCAGAATGGTGCTTCAACGACACCCTCTACAAGCCATAAGTTCACCATAGCTCAGCTGGAGAATGGCAATATCAACTTCTCTACTTATGTATCGGGCTTTGGCACACTCACTGCCACCGATATTCGCGTGGCTAAGAATGGCGACTTCTCATTCAACGGTAACCTGCGCCCCAGTGTGGCTAAATATGAGAATATGCTCACCCCTGTCACCATCTACGGTAAGCTGAAGGATGGCGTATTGCAGTATGCCACCGTGGATGCTGTCAGATTCAATGACACATCGCGCTACTTGCAGCACCAGACCTATGGCATCGCCGTGGGTACATCTCAGGAGTATACCAAGGACGTCGTGGTGACCATCAATGGTGATGCCACTGTGATTGCCAACCAGACCGTGTCGCTGCAGAACCTCACTAACGGCAACGTCAGCTTCACTCTGAAGAACTTCAAGATGGAGATCAACGGTGCGACCAGCTACATTGGTGACATCTTCCTTGAGAATCTGCCCATCGACAAGGATGGCAACTTCACCTTCGAGGGTGGTATGCTCATCGGTCCTGGTTCGGACAAGAGTAAGGAGTGGGGCGGCCTTGACCTCGGTATCGTGCCCCTGAGCCTCCGCGGTCAGCGCTACAACAACGGCAATGAGATTATCGTGGTCATCGACATCGATATGCAGGAGAGCCTCGGCCAGACCATCCATGTGACCATGGGTGCAGATGCTCAGACAGAAACCACCTATACCGACGATATGCACATCACCGTCAATGGCGACGAGACCGTAGTGCCTAATACCAATGTCAAGGTGGGCCACCTGAAGAATGGCAACATCAACTTCACCCTCACCGACTTTACCATGACTGTCAATGGTCAGCCCTCATACATCGGTAATATCGCTATCGACAACATCGCTCTTGATGCCAACGGCAACTTCACCTACGCAGGTGTTATCCGTATCGGTAAGGGTACAGACCCTGACAAGGAGTGGGGCGGTCCTGAACTCGGCAATGTGCCCGTAGTCATCCGCGGTTCGGTAACTGACTTCGCTGGTGGTAACAGCACCAACGGTCAGAGCCAGTGCGCTATCGCACTCGACGTAGACATGCGGGCCTGCCTCAGTCAGACCATCCACGTGACCTATGGTCTCCAGTCTGTACGTACCCGCTACTACACCGACATCCTCGCTGTGACTGTCAATGGCGTGAAGTCTACCCAGGAGACCGAGATCACAGTGGAGACTCTGCGCAACAACAATATCAGCTTCACGCTCGACAACTTCATCCTCGACGATGGCACCATCCAGCAGCCTATCGGTAGCATCGCTATTGAGAACCTGATCGTGGATGCCCAGGGTAAGTTCTCTTATGAGGGTACTATCCGTATCGGAAAAGGTTCTGACTCAAGCAAGGACTGGGGTGGTCCTGATTTGGGCGACGTTCCCGTCATCGTAGACGGTCAGTTCTTTGGCAGCGACCTCCTCCTCAACATCGACATCGATATGGAGGCAAGTCTCAACCAGACCATCAATGTCACCTTCGGTGCTACTCCCGTCAGCTCAAAGACTTTCACCGACGACATCAAGGTAATCGTGAATGGTGAGGAGAGCAACGACCGTGCCACCATCACCGTGGGTACCCTGAAGAATGGCTACGTGAACTTCGTGCTCAACAACTTCACGATGAACCTCGCAGGTCAGCCTACCTACATCGGCAACATTGCTATCAATGCACTCGAGATTGATGCAGAGGGTAAGTTCTCTTACAATGGCAACGTGCGCATCGCTGCCGGTACAGAGCCCAACAACGTGGAATGGGGTGGTCCAGACCTCGGTGCTATCCCACTCGAGCTGAAGGGTCAGAAGTACACCTATGAGGGTCAGGAGTATCTGCTCGTATCGATCGCTATCGACATGCAGGAGAGCATCGGCCAGACCATCGACGTACTCTTCGGCGGTACTCCCGTTCGCACCATCAACCTCAGAGACGCTCTCTCTGTGACTATTAATGGCAACGAAAACAACCAGCAGGCAGACGTCACCGTGGGTATGCTCCGCAATGGCGACATCAACTTCACGCTGCGCAACTTCGTACTCGAGGTTCAGGGCGAGACCCACATCCAGATGCCTGTCGGTAATCTCTCAATCAATGCCCTGAGTATCGATCAGAATGGTCGCTTCTCTTACACTGGCAACCTCCGTATCGGTAATGGTGATGATCCCAAATATGCTACCTGGGAGGGTCCCGGCCTCGGTGATATCCCCGTGGTGCTCAATGGTAAGCTCGTGGAGGGTACTCCCAACAAGGCTTACGTTGCTATCGACATCGATATGACAGAGATGGCTCTCGAGCAGATGATCAACGTAGTCTTCGGCACCAACTTCGCCGTTGATATCGTCGACATCGTTAATACCATTGCCAACGCTAAGGCGGGCACAGCCACCAAGGCTGATGTAGATGCCGGTGCCAACAGCGTTCTCCGCAAGTAATCATCCCCAGAGGATATACATGACAAAAGGTGCGTCACCCCGGCGGGTGGCGCACCTTTTGTCATATTCTTTCCCCCTTAATGATTGGGATATTAGGATATACATAGTATATTTGCGGCGAGAAATATAAAACCAATTATTGGTGTCCGGGAAAATTATAGGTTAACATATAACTCGCTGGCAATATGTTTCTTATAGCCAATGCCCCTGAAGGGGGCTCCTAATATAGCGTAGAGGCTTGCCCCTACGTATTGGGGGCATCTATTCCTTTCGCTCTGTAGGAGCGACATAACCATAACGTATTAGTTAGGAGGCCCTTACAGGGTGAAGGTGGCCTTGTAGAGAATGTGATGTAATTTCGTAACGTAACGTTATGTTACGCAAAAAATGCACTATGTGATGTAATTTCGTAACGTAACGTTATG
>CALZKW010000114.1 GCA_945788095.1 uncultured Prevotellaceae bacterium
GTCAACCCTTTTCATGAACTTTGGCGACTACAAATTATGTCATGAGGGTTTCTTTGTATCATGACACCCAGGAGAAGGGCTGTTTGCCCTCTCCAGGGTTAATTCTGAGAATATCTGATCTCGCTGTTGGGTACGAAGCCCTTGTAGGCAAAGGCGTGGCCCGAGCTGAGGGTACCGGTAATCTCCACCTTGACGCCCTCGGCTGTCTTGGCAGTGTAGAGTTTGCCCTCTTTGATGCTGCCCTCGCCCTCCTGACCTTCCTTTTGGTATTGGTATTCGTTGCAAGTCATCTCATTCTTGTAGATGTACATGTTCATATGAGCCACAAACTGGAAGTTCTGTGTCTGCTCTACATCGTCGCCGGGGTAGGCCTCGGCAATGGTGCAGGTGAGGCCTATGCGTGCCCCCTCGCTGAGGGTGCGCAGGTTGCTGATGTCAATGGTCTTGCCCACCATGTCGGGGGTGATGTCGAAGATGAGATCAACGTGGTAGTTGGGATTGACCTCACTGAAGAGGGTGAAGTGGTAAATGCCAGAATTCTGCATGCCATCCCACTCCGTGTAGGGGGCAGTGACGTCTAAGAAGACATCGTTGAGGTCGTAGTATGGACGGCCTGCGATGCCCATCTGATTGGTCTGGAGGCGGGCGAGGAGTTGCTGGCTGGTCTGCTCCTGTGCGGGAGGTACGTCGTCGTCACCACAGCTGATGATGGCCAGGGGCATGAGGGCCACGAGAGCCATAATAAGATGCTTTCTCATAGTGCTTGTATGTTTATGGGGTTGATAATATTTGCCATCGTAGAGAATGACTTCTCCATTGCAAATATAGACCTTTATTCTGTGAAAATCCCCTTTCGGGCAATATTTTCTGCATTTCGGATGTACAATGTGCAGAAACGTGTATATTTGCGCCATCTACTAACCATCAACACACGCATCACAACGAAGAGACTATTAGCAATCATGCTGCTCGTGCTGCCCATCATGGCTGCGGCACAGGGCTTCGAGGTAGGCACCACAGAGAGAACACCCATCTATGCCAGTCCCGGAGGCAGGGTGGTGATGACACTGCCCAAGTGTGGGGAGTGCACGGCCTTCGCCTTCCTCGTGGTGGAGTCACGCAAGGGGTGGCTCAAGATACGCAAGGCCTCATTCCGCCCCTCCGACTCCATCATGCAGGGTGATGAGGAGGTGAACAACGACAAGTATCTCTCGCTCAACCGTATCAGCGGAGAGTGCTGGGTGCGTGCACGCGAGACCTTCACCATGTATGCGCAGCCCGGCACATTCGTCTGCGGAGACTAGTTCTATGTGGCCCCCTCCAAGAAATCGCGCTGCGCGGGCACGATGACCCCAACAGTGGTGCTCGAGATAAGAGGCAACTGGGTCAAGGTGGAGGGCAATCCCGGGACCTATAACAGGGAGTTTGAATACTGGGACTTCAACAGCCTCAAGACTGTGTCGGGATGGATGTACATGCCCAACCTCGAGGTGTCGATGTGTGGAGCGTAGCACTCTTAAGGGTAATAAAGGGGATAAAAGGGGAGTGAAAGGGCTATAAAGGGACAAATGTACTGCTGATGCTAACAGAAGTATCGTCCCTTTCTCACCCTTTAACTCCCCTTTATTACCCTTTATAGCCCCAAAAGGAACCCTTAAAGGAGCCTTTTAGAGTATGGTGCAACCCTCGCAGGGCTTGAGTTGCTTGAAGAAATCATTGCCCTTGTCGTCGACGAGGATGAAAGCGGGGAAGTTCTCCACCTCAATCTTCCAGATAGCCTCCATACCGAGCTCGGGATACTCCACACACTCGATGCTCTTGATAGAACTCTGTGAGAGTACAGCTGCCACGCCACCAATGGTGCCGAGATAGAAGCCACCATGCTTCTTGCAGGCATCGGTCACCTGCTGGCTACGGTTGCCCTTGGCAATCATCACGAGGCTGCCACCATTAGCCTGGAACTCGTCCACGTAGGGATCCATACGACCGGCTGTGGTGGGACCCATCGAACCGCAGGGATAGCCCTCGGGGGTCTTGGCAGGACCGGCATAGAGCACGGGATAGTCCTTGAAGTATTGGGGCATGCCCTCACCAGCATCGAGGCGGGCCTTGAGCTTGGCGTGTGCGATGTCACGGGCCACGATGATGGTACCCTTGAGGTTGACGCGGGTCGACACGGGATACTTGGAGAGCTCCTTGCGCACAGCATCGATGCCCTGATTGAGGTCGATCTCGATGCTGTTGGCACCCTCGCCTGCCTGTGCATACTCAGCGGGGATGAGCTCGCCGGGATTGGCATCCATCTTCTCGATCCAGATACCGTCCTCGTTGATCTTAGCCTTGATGTTGCGGTCTGCCGAGCAGCTCACACCCATACCTACGGGGAGCGAAGCACCGTGGCGGGGCAGACGGATGACGCGGATGTCGTGGGCCAGATACTTACCACCAAACTGAGCACCGAGACCGATGCGGTATACCTCCTTGAGGAGCTTCTCCTCGAGGTCGAGGTCGCGGAATGCACGACCTGTCTCGTCGCCTGTGGTGGGCAGTGAGTCGTAGTACTTGATGCTGCCGAGCTTGACGGTGAGGAGGTTCTTCTCGGCCGATGTGCCACCGATAACTACGCAGATGTGGTAGGGAGGACAGGCTGCGGTGCCGAAGTGCTTGATTTCCTCCACGAGCCAGGGCAGCAGGGTGCTCTCATTCTGGATGAGGGCCTTGGTCATGGGATAGAAGTAGGTCTTGTTGGCCGAACCGCCACCCTTGGCCACACATACGAAGCGGTACTCAGCACCCTCGGTGGCCTCGATGTCGATCTGAGCGGGGAGGTTGCACTTGGTGTTGACCTCGTCGTACATGTTGAGGGGAGCATTCTGCGAATAGCGCAAGTTGTCCTCAGTGAAGGTGTTGTAGACACCGCGAGAGAGTGCCTCCTCGTCCTCGAAACCAGTCCAGATCTGCTGTCCCTTCTCGCCGTGGATGATGGCGGTACCGGTGTCCTGGCAGAAGGGGAGCACACCCTTGGCAGCAGTCTCGGCATTGCGCAGGAACTGCAGGGCCACATACTTGTCGTTCTCCGAAGCCTCGGGATCGGTCAGGATCTTGGCCACGCGCTCGTTGTGCTCACGGCGGAGCATAAACTCCACGTCGTGGAAGCACTGCTGAGCCAGCAGTGTGAGGGCCTCCTTGCTAACCTTGACGATTTTCTTACCTTCGAACTCGCTCACGCTCACACCTTCCTTGGTGAGCAGGCGATACTCGGTCTTGTCTTCTCCCATCTGAAACATGGGAGCATACTTAAACTCTACGTTTGCCATTGTTATATTAGGTTTATTGGGGTTATTAGGGTATAAAAGGGGAATTAAAGGGGAGTTGAAGGGGAGTTAAAGGGACAAATGTCCTGCTGATGTCGACGGGAGTATCAGCGAAGCGACCTTAAACCTCATTCTTCGTAATGCTGAAAGAGGAAGTCGTTGTAGGGATACTTCTGCACATGGAGCTCACGCACACGCTTGTAGAGCACCTCGCGGAGCTCATCGTAGTTGGTGCGCTCCTTAGCCGAGATGAAGATACAGTTGCCGTCGAGGCGCTGTGTCCACGACTTCATGAGTTCGGCCAGGGGAATGTTGTCCTTGGTGGCTGGGGTGAGGTCGTCGGTGTCCTTCACCACCCAGGTATAGGCATCCACCTTGTTGAAGATGACCATCTGGGGAGTCTCGGCACATCCGAGGTCGGCCAGCGTCTTGTCGACCACCTTGATCTGGTCCTCGAAGTCGGGATGCGACACATCGACCACATGTACCAGGAAGTCGGCCTCGCGCACCTCATCGAGGGTGCTCTTGAAGGAGTCGACCAAGTCTGTGGGCAACTTGCGGATGAATCCTACGGTGTCGCTCAGGAGGAAGGGCAGATTGTCTACGATGACCTTGCGCACCGTGGTGTCGAGGGTGGCAAAGAGCTTGTTCTCGGCAAAGACCTCACTCTTGGAGAGGAGATTCATCAGCGTGCTCTTGCCCACGTTGGTATATCCCACGAGGGCCACACGGATCATGCGACCACGGTTGCCACGCTGTGTGGCCTTCTGGCGGTCGATGTCGGCAAGGCGCTGCTTGAGGAGCGACATGCGGTTGAGGATGATACGGCGGTCCATCTCGAGCTGGGTCTCACCGGGTCCGCGCAGACCCACCGAGCCCTTGCCGCCTCCGCTACCCGAACCACCTCCCTGGCGCTCGAGGTGAGTCCAGAGACGCTGCAGACGGGGCAGCATGTAGCGATACTGAGCCAGTTCGACCTGCGTCTTGGCATTGGCCGTCTGTGCACGCATAGCAAAGATGTCGAGGATCAGGCTCGTGCGGTCGAGAATCTTGACCTTGAGTTCGGCCTCAATGTTGCGGAGCTGCTTGGCAGAGAGTTCGTCGTCGAAGATTACCATCGAGATGTCTCTCTCGGCCTCCTCCTCAGCCTCGATGTAGGCACGTATCTCCTGCAGTTTACCGATGCCCAGATAGGTCACGCTGCTGGGACCATTCATGCGCTGTGTGAATCGCTTCACGGTCGTAGCACCAGCCGTCTCGGCCAGGAACTGAAGTTCGTCGAGATATTCGTTCGTCTTACGCTCATTCTGATGAGGAGTGATCAGACCCACCAGAACGGCAGTCTCAGGACTGTCGTCAATGACGTGGTGGTACTTCACATTCGACATACCGTCCTCGAAGGGCAGCGACGAGCGCGATGAGTTATAATGCTTGCTTCTACTTGTTTTCAAGATAGTACAGGGATTTTAATTGGTCTAATTAGGCTAATTGGGCTAATAAGATTAACTGGGGCCTATTAGTGCTACCATTACTTCACCTTCACCACCAGATACTTGCTCACGCTCCAGAAGGTGGCGGGGTCGGTGATGGTGAGGGTATAGAGGCCGTTGGCGTCCTTGGTCAGCGAGTAGCTGCCTGCGGGGTGAGTGGTGAGGAGCTCGGCACTCTTGCTATAGAAGGGCACCACGCGGTCCTGACGGATATCGATGCGGGTGAAGTAGTCCTTGTTGAAGGTACCCTTCTTGAGCACCTCGCCACCCGAGAGGATGCCCTGAGCCTTGAGTTCCGACTTGGTGCCGAAGACATACCATGCGGTGTTGAGCTCCTTGTCCTGAGCAGCCACGGTCTGCGACTTCTGCTCTATCTCCACGGCCTGCTCCACCACCTGCCCGCTCAGGTCGCTCACCTTGCCCGTGAGGTTGTTGATCTGTTGTCCCTGCTGGTCTATCTGCTGGTTCTTGGTGCTGATCTGCTCATTCTGGCTGGCTATCTGCATATTCTGTCCGGCTATCTGCTCATCCTTGGCATGTATCTCCACGTCCTTGGCGCGGAGCTGTGCCTCGAGGGCCGTGATCTGCGAGGTCTGAGCCTTGTAGCGTGTCTCAAGGTCGGCCACCTGTCGGCGCAGGTTCTCGGCCAACTGCGATGCAGTCTGTGCGCTGATGCTTGCTGCGTTGAGCTTGTCCTTGAGCTGGGCTATGAGGTCACGGTTGGCCTGCAGACGCTCCTTGATGAAACTGAGGTTGTCGTCTATGAGACTCTGGTTCATGGTGCGTTCCATGGTGCTGTCGCCCATGGTGATGCGCCCCTCGGCCTCTGCTATCTCATCGAATCCGGCATTCACCTGATTCATGATTTCCATCAGTTCGTTGAGTTCCTTTTCCTGCACTTTGTTAGCCTGCGAGAGCGAGTCGATGCGTATCTGCTCAGCCGACTTCTCGTTCTTGTTGCCACCACATGCTGCCATCATGGCGGCACAGAGGGCAAGTAAAAATAGCTTTTTCATTCTTTTCAATTTTTGATTATTGGGCTCATTGGTCTAATTAGACTAATTAGGCTAATTGGACTAATATGACTAATTGGGCAATATGAACTGCCTGGGCTCATCACTATCACTCCCTGGCTGCCAGTTTGTCGCGATACTTCGAGCGGCGGGGGGCGTCGTCCGTTGCCCGTTGTCCGTTGTCTGTTGTCTGTTGTCCTTCGTCTGCTCCTGCCACGACGATGACAAACTCGCCGCGGGGCTCGTGGGTGGTGAAGTGGTCGATGACCTCGCGGAGGGTGCCTCTGACACTCTCTTCGTGCAACTTGCTAATCTCACGGCAGACGCTGACCTGGCGGTCTTCGCCAAAGACCTCGGCAAACTGCTGCAGGGCCTTGACCACTCGGTGGGGCGACTCATAGAAGATGATGGTGCGTGTCTCGTCCTTCAGGGCTTCGAGTCGGCTCATGCGCCCCTTCTTCTGAGGCAGGAAGCCCTCGAAGCAGAATCTGTCGCAGGGCAGGCCGCTGCTCACCAGGGCCGGCACAAAGGCTGTGGCTCCGGGTAGGGTGATGACCTCGATGCCCTCGCGTATGGCCTCGCGGGCTATGAGGAAGCCCGGATCGCTGATGCCCGGTGTGCCGGCATCGCTGACCAGGGCCACATTCTGTCCGCCCTTGAGCACCTCCACCATGCGGGCCACGGTCTGGTGCTCATTAAACTTGTGATACGACTGCATGGGCACATGGATGTCGAAGTGGCGCAGCAGATTGCCACTCGTACGGGTATCCTCGGCCAGCACGAGGTCGGCCTCGCGCAAGACACGGAGCGCTCGCGCCGTGATGTCCTCAAGATTGCCCACGGGGGTAGGCACGATATAGAGTGTTCCCATCTACGTTGTCTTTATTGATTTTCTTGCGTGCACACATGCGCACAGGTACTATTGTAAAACAAAATTAGGAAAAAGAATCATACCAATCGTGCTTTTGCCGACAATATTTTCCTCGCGACTGCGTTTTTGGCCGTTTTAATAGGCAAAACAAAAAG
The DNA here is from genome assembly GCA_945788095.1 of uncultured Prevotellaceae bacterium. Lineage (GTDB taxonomy): Bacteria > Bacteroidota > Bacteroidia > Bacteroidales > Bacteroidaceae > Physcousia. The sequence goes on from CALZKW010000114.1 coordinate 6,844, forward strand.
GAATTACTACATTTGCACACATATCAACATCCTATAACCCCCTACCCCATGACGACAATCTCCGACAAGACTGGCGAAATGATGCACCGCGGACGCATAGAGGTCATTTGCGGTTCGATGTTCTCGGGCAAGACCGAGGAACTCATCCGCCGCATGAAACGTGCCATGTTTGCCAAGCAAAGCGTAGAAATATTCAAGCCCGCCATCGACACCCGCTACAGCGAGGAGGACGTGGTGTCGCACGAAGGCAACTCCATACCCAGCACCCCCGTGGACTCGAGCGCCAGCATCCTGCTCATGGCCACCGAGACGGATGTGGTGGGCATCGACGAGGCACAGTTTTTCGACCCTGGCATCGTCGATGTGTGCAATCAGCTGGCCCAGCGCGGAGTGCGCGTCATCGTGGCAGGCCTCGACATGGACTTTGCCGGCACCCCCTTTGGCCCCATGCCCCAGCTCTGCGCCATAGCCGACGACGTGAGCAAGCAGCACGCCATCTGTGTGCGCTGCGGCGCCCTGGCCTACCTCAGCCACCGTATTGTGGCTGGCGAGAAGCAGGTGATGCTCGGCGAGAAGATGGAGTACGAGCCCCTCTGCCGCGTCTGCTATGAGAAGGCCAAGAGAGAAAAGACCTCATAAGGATTTACAATTTAGCCATTTACCAATTACAATTTTAGAGATTTACAATTTACCTTTCTTTTGGGGAGCGAAAGCACCAATAAATTGCAAATGGCCAAATGGTAAATGGCTAATTGGTAAATTGTAAATTTTAAAAATTGTCAATAAAATGATGTTCGACAAAGAGATTACCTTCGACCGCTTCATCCGAGGCGCTGCGGTGGTGGCCATCGTTGTGCTGGCCATCCTGCTCATCAACAGGCTGAGCGCCGTGCTCCTTCCCTTCTTCGTGGCCTGGCTCCTGGCCTACCTCATCTATCCCCTCGTCAAGTTCATCCAGCATCGCCTCCGTGTGCGCCACCGTGTGCTGAGCATCGTGCTGGCCCTGCTCCTGGTGCTCGGCGTCATCACCGGCACCCTGGCCCTGGTCATCCCCGCCACCATACGCGAGTTTATGCAGGTCAAGGACATCATGATAGGCTACATCGAGCACTTTGGCGGAGCCCCCATCTCGCAGCAGGTCAACCAGTTTGTGCGCGAATACCTCGAGAATAACACCTTCATCCAGATACTCCAGGAGAAGAGCGTCATGCAGGTCATCCAGTTTGGCGTCAGCCAGATGTGGGGCCTCGTGTCGAGTGTGTTCGACCTCATCGTGGGCATCTTCAGCATGTCCATCGTGGTGCTCTACACCGTCTTCATCCTCTTCGACTATGAGAACATCTCGCAGGGGTGGATCAACCTCGTGCCCAAGGCCCAGCGCAAGTTCACCTGCATGGTGGCCAACGATGTCATCTCGGGCATGAACGCCTACTTCCGCGGCCAGGGCCTTGTGGCCATGATCGTGGGTATCCTCTTCTGCATCGGTTTCCTCATCATCGATTTCCCCATGGCCATCGGCCTGGGCATCTTCATCGGATTCCTCAACCTCGTGCCCTATCTGCAGACCATCGGATTCATCCCCACCATCCTCTTTGCCCTCATCAAGTCGGCCCAGACGGGCGAGAACTTCTGGTACATCCTCCTGCCCGCCCTGGCCGTATTCGCCATCGTGCAGGGCATACAGGACATGTATCTCGTGCCCCGCATCATGGGCAAGGTGATGGGCCTCAATCCCGCCGTCATCCTCCTCTCACTCTCCATCTGGGGCTCGCTCCTGGGCATCATCGGCCTCATCATCGCCCTGCCCCTCACCACCCTCATCCTCTCCTACTACCACCGCTTTGTGCTGCGCGACGAGAGCCAGACCATCCAGCCACTGACGGACAAGAAAGAGAAAAAGGAGTAGCAAAACGGGCAAAAAGGGGGACTAAGTGAAAAGTTTTCAGCTATATATTTTCTTATATCAGAAATAATATGTACCTTTGCAACCGCTAACGGGCAAGCTCACGTGGTTGTTCGTTGCATTCAGGTCGACTCGCTAGCTCAGTTGGTAGAGCATTGCACTTTTAATGCAAGGGTCTCGGGTTCGAGCCCCGAGCGGGTTACACAAAAAGAGGACTTCTCCGGAAGTCCTCTTTTTTCTTTGTACCCCGCTCTTTTAGACCTATATGGGCTCAGTAGAAAATCAGTGGGGATAGGCATATAATTTGGAAATACGGAAGAGGAAGAAGTTTTTGTCAGCTACCCCTCTAAGATTGGCTCGGAAGAGTTTAATTTTGGCATTGAAAGTTTCTGCAAGCGCGTTGGAGGAACGGTTGTTGTAGAAGTTTAGTATCTCGTCATAGTGTTCATAGAAGGTAGCAGCGATGACATTGAATGAGTGCAATCCTGCTTCTTCGACCTTGTTGTACCACCTTGCCATGGAGAGTCGTGCAGCATCCTTAATCGTGTTTTTGGAAAAGATCATTCGTAGAGAATGACAAAGACCATAGGCTGTTTTTATGTCCGGATATTCCTCAAAGAGTATTGCCGCACGTTGCCCCACGGATTTTCTACTGAGCCGTCTTTTCGGAAGAAAAAGATGTTTTTATTTTATGTGGGTTATGACTGTCCTTGCCAAGGATGAGGCATAAATCGAGAACTCAAAATTCGCTATAAGCCAGGTTCCTGACTATTACTGTATGGGGAAATCAAGACCCTGCAAGGTAGGGTGTTCAAAATCCTCATAATTCTTATGTCCAATTTATCCCCAAAATATCCTCCTAACTAACAGTAAATTAATAAACTGCATTTTTA
>CALZKW010000115.1 GCA_945788095.1 uncultured Prevotellaceae bacterium
ATCACTTCGTGCCTTCGTGTGATTAATATTTTTCCGTTCGTTCCGTTGTTAAATCCCTCCCCCGCTAAAATCCAATTTGCAACTTCCGGTTTTCCCCCGCTAAAAGCCCCCTCGCACCATTATCAAGCAAAAAAGGCACGGGGAAATGCTTCCTCGTGCCTTCGTTACTATTTGGGATATGTGATGTCTGCTTAGAACATCTGGTCGGGATACTGACCATCAGCGTGGAGCTTAGCGAGCTTAGCCACTACCTCAGGACGATCCTCGGGATAGGTGACGCCAAACCACTTAGAGGTGGTGGGGAGCACCTCGCAGGTAGCCTTGCCGCTCTTGATGAGGTGGTCTACCATGAGGGGGATGAAGAACTCGCTCTTGAGGTTCTCCTGATTCTTGGGATCAGAGAGGAACTCCTTGAAGAACTCCTCGCTGTACTCGAAGTAGTCGGGAGTGAAGCCCCAGAAGTTCATCGAGCAGGGAGTATTGTCGGGGATAGAAACCCACTGGTCGTTCTCGTCGAGATACTGCACAACGCCGTCGTGACGCTCAATCTTGGTGCGCTCCACTACGTCGGTCAGCATGTGGGTCTGCTCGTCGTTGGCGCAGATACCACGGCTCACGGTGCCGCTCTCCGAGAGTGTGTTGCTCACGCTGAAGCCTACCATGGCGTACTTGCCCTTGCTGCCCTCGGGGAGCTCAGAGAGGAACTTGCCCATCACCTTGAATGCGTCGCGATCGTAGAAGTCGTCGCAGTTGAGCACTGCGAAGGGCTCCTTGATAACGTCCTTGCCCATCATCACGGCGTGGTTGGTACCCCATGGCTTCTCGCGGCCCTCGGGCACGGTGAATCCCTCGGGGAGTGCATCGAGTGCCTGGAAGCAGAGCTCGCAGGGCACGTGACCCTCGTACTTGGCCAGGATCTGAGTGCGGAACTGCTCCTCGAAGTCGCGGCGGATTACCCACACAATCTTGCCAAAGCCTGCCTGGATGGCATCGTAGATACTGTAGTCCATGATGCTCTGTCCCTGAGGACCGAGTGTGTCGAGCTGCTTGAGACCACCGTAACGGCTACCCATACCAGCTGCCAAAAGGAATAGTGTTGGTTTCATTTTCTTGTAGAATTTTTTGGATGAGTTGATTCGATTTGGTTTTTCTGCGGGCAAAACTACGAAAACTTTTTCAAAGAGCCGCACTTTTTGTATGAAAAGTCATTGAAAAGTGTCCCAGCGTGTGTTTGAGTGAGCATTCTGACAACCATCGCGTGGTGGGGCCTCGGGGCCTATCGGGGGTGTTGGCACGCCGCTCCTCGATCCCTCCGTTGTCCCCGCTTGTCTGTTAGCAAAAAAAGCCGTACCTTTGCAGCCGTTTATGGCAAGTATAGTAAGTATAGACAACCTAAAGGTTGAGTTTTCGGCTCGCGCGCTCTTCAGCGACGTGAGTCTGGTGGTCAACGACCGCGACCGCATCGCCCTCGTGGGCAAGAACGGAGCGGGCAAGAGCACCATGCTCAAAATCATAGCCGGAGAGCAGGAGCCCACCTCGGGCATCATCACCATGCCCAAGGGAGTCACTGTGGGCTACCTGCCACAGGTGATGGTGCTGAGCGATCATCACACAGTGAGAGAGGAGGCGGAGAAGGCATTCGAACACATACAGGAGTTGCAGGCCGACATCGATAGCATGAGTGCCCAGCTGGCCAGCCGCACCGACTACGAGAGCGAGGACTACATGGCCCTCGTGGAGCGCTTCAGTCACGACTCGGAGCGCCTGCAGATGATGGACGGCACACACTACGAGGCACAGCTGGAGCGCACCCTGCAGGGACTGGGCTTCACCCGTGAGGACCTCGACCGCCCCACCAGTGAGTTCTCGGGTGGATGGCGCATGCGTATCGAGCTGGCCAAACTGCTGCTGCAGAGTCCCGACGTGCTGCTGCTCGACGAGCCCACCAACCACCTCGACATCGAGAGCATACAGTGGCTGGAGCAGTTTCTGGTGAGTCGCAGCGGAGCCGTGGTGCTCGTGAGCCACGACCGCGCCTTTATCAATAATGTGACCAACCGCACGCTGGAGATTAGTTGCGGACAGGTATACGACTACAAGGTAAAGTATGACGAATACGTCAAACTGCGTGCCGAGCGTCGTGAACAGCAGCTCCGCGCCTACGAGAACCAACAGAAGGAGATAGCCGACATCAAGGCCTTCGTCGATCGCTTCCGCTATCAGGCCACCAAGGCTATACAGGTGCAGAGCCGCCTGAAGCAGCTTGAGAAGATAGTACCTATCGAGGTCGACGAGGTGGACAACAGCCAGTTGCACCTCAAGTTCACCTGCTCGCAGCGCAGCGGCGACTATCCCGTCATCTGCGAGGAGACCACCAAGTACTACGGACAGCACCGCGTCTTCGAGGGTGTCAACCTCACCATCAAGCGCGGCGAGAAGGTAGCCTTCGTGGGACGCAACGGTGAGGGCAAGTCGACGCTCGTCAAGTGTATCATGGACGAGATAGACTACACGGGCCATCTCAAGATAGGCCACAACGTGCAGATAGGCTACTTCGCCCAGAATCAGGCGCAGCTGCTCGATGGCGAACTCACTGTGTTTGACACCATCGATCGTGTAGCCCGTGGTGAGATACGCACCAAGATACGCGACATACTGGGCGCCTTCATGTTTGGCGGAGAGGCTTCGGACAAGAAGGTGAAGGTGCTCTCGGGCGGTGAGCGCACACGTCTGGCTATGATCAAACTGCTGCTCGAGCCCGTCAACCTGCTCATACTCGATGAGCCCACCAACCACCTCGATATGCGCTCCAAGGATGTGCTCAAGGAGGCCATACGCGACTTCGATGGCACGGTGATCGTGGTGAGCCACGACCGCGACTTCCTCGACGGCCTCGTCAGCCGTGTCTACGAATTCGGAGGCGGCAGGGTGCGTGAGCACATCGGTGGCATCTACGACTGGCTCGTCACCCATAATCCGCTCAAGACCATCCAGCAGCCCGCCGAGGGCGACAAGCCACGCAGCATGTCCGCCCAGACATCCACACCATCGGCCGAGGCGGCCAAGGATAATGCCGGAGCTCTCTCCTACGAAGAGCAGAAGGCACAGGCCCGTCAGCGCAAGAAACTCGAGAATGCCGTCAAGGCCGCCGAGGAGCGTGTAGGCCAGCTCACCGATGCCATCCGAGCACTCGAGGAGCAGCTCGCCACCCCCGAAGGCAGCACCGACATGGCACTCTACGAGAAGTATAATGCCACCAAGCAGCAGCTCGAAGAGGCCGAGATGGAATGGATGGAGGCCCTCGAGAAACTGGAAGAATAGTAACTAACAGGAGGCGCCCATCCCTGGCCCGCCTCACAACGACAATATCGATTATGAAACTCAAGACAATGATAACCGCAGCCAGCATGGCAGCAATCGCAATGAGCGCCCAGGCTCAGACGCTGGGCACCGGACTCCACCCCGAGGACATGGACCTCACAGCAAAGCCCGGCACAGACTTTTATCAGTATGCCACAGGTGGATGGCAGAAGGCTCACCCCCTGACCGATGAGTACAGCCGCTATGGCGCCTTCGACGAACTGGCAGAGAACAACAACAAGCAGATGCAGAGCATCATACTCGAGGTGACCAGCAAGAAGCACAAGGCCGGTACCGTGGAGCAGAAGATAGCCTCGATGTACAACTGCGTGATGGACAGCGCCCGTCTGGCCAAGGATGGCATCAAGCCCATCAAGGCAGACCTCAAGCGCATCCAGAAGGCCAAGACCCTGGGCCAGCTGCGTGCCCTGGAGTATGAACTGGCCCTCAATGGTGTGCCCAGTCTCTTCAGCCTCTTCATCGACGCCGATATCAAGAACAGTCGTCAGAACCTCGTCTATATCACACAGGGCGGGCTCACCCTGGGCCAGAAGGACTACTATCTGGAGCAGGATGAGGCCACGGCCAACATACGCGAGGAGTACAAGAAACTCATTGCCGACCAGATGCAGCACTGCGGCTACAAGGAAGCACAGGCCCGCGAGGTGGCCGAGACCGTGCTCCGCATCGAGACACGCATCGCCAAGGTGAGCAAGAGCATGACCGAACTGCGCGACAATGAGGCCAACTACCACAAGATGACCATCGCACAGCTCAAGGCAGACTATCCCGGCATCGACTGGACCCGCCTCTTCGCTGCCCTGGGCATGCAGGAGATCAAGGAACTGAGCGTAGGTCAGCCCGAGGTGATCCGCGAGGTGGAGCAGATACTGGCCGAGGAGAGCCTCGAGGCTCAGCGTCAGCTCGTGGCATGGCATCTGGTGGATGCTGCAGCCACCTGTCTCGACCCCAAGATGGAGGACCGCAACTTTGCCTTCTATGGCACCGTGATGAGTGGCAAGAAGGAGCAGCGCCCCCGCTGGAAGCGTGCCGTATCGAGCGTAGAGGGTGCTCTGGGCGAGGCCCTGGGACAGATCTACGTCAAGAAGTATTTCCCCGCCGAGGCCAAGGCCCGCATGGAGCAGTTGGTGAAGAATCTGCAGGTGGCCCTCGGTGAGCGCATCGATGCCCAGGATTGGATGAGCGATGAGACCAAGCGCGTGGCTCACGAGAAGCTCGACGCCTTCCTGGTCAAGGTGGGCTACCCCAACCAGTGGAAGGACTATAGCAACCTGCCCATCGGTGACTGTCGCTGGGAGAATGTGAAAGCCTGTGCCCGCTGGAGCATGGCCGACATGGTGGAGCGCAAGCTCAACAAGCCCGTGGACCACAACGAGTGGTATATGACCCCTCAGACCGTCAATGCCTACTACAACCCCACCACCAATGAGATCTGTTTCCCCGCAGGCATCCTCCAGCCTCCCTTCTTCGATATGCAGGCCGACGATGCCTTCAACTATGGTGCCATTGGCGTGGTGATCGGCCATGAGATGACCCACGGATTCGACGACCAGGGTGCGAAGTTTGACAAGGAGGGCAACCTCAAGCAGTGGTGGACCACCGACGACACACGCCGCTTTGAGGAGCGCATCGACGTGATGCGTCAGTATCATAATAATATTGTGGTGCTCGAGAGCGAGGAACTGCATGCCAACGGTAGCTTCACCCTGGGCGAGAACATCGCCGACCATGGTGGTCTGATGATTTCTTATCAGGCTCTGCAGAATGCCACCAAGAACAATCCTCTGCCTGTCAAGGACGGCCTGACCGCAGCGCAGCGCTTCTTCCTGGCCTACGCCGGTGTGTGGGGCCAGAATATCCGCGACGAGGAGATCCGCAAGCGTGTCAAGAGCGACCCCCATCAGTTGGGCAAGTGGCGCGTCAACGGCCAGATGCCCCACATGGACGCCTGGTATGAGGCCTTCGGCATCACCGAGCAGGATCCCATGTATGTGAAGCCCGAGGAGAGAGTAATCGTGTGGTAAAAAAAGCCCCCTCCTAATCTCTCCCAGGGGGGAGGGACAATATTATTTACAATTTACAATAGGTTCCCTAAACCTCACACCCATGCCATTAACATTGCCCGACAGACTGCCTGCTATCGACTTGCTGAAGCAGGAGAACATATTCGTGATGGACAAGACACGCGCTGCGGGGCAGGACATCCGTCCGCTCCGCATCGTGGTGCTCAATCTCATGCCCATCAAGATAACGACTGAGACTGACCTGATACGTATCCTATCCAATTCGCCCCTGCAGCTCGAGGTGAGCTTCATGAAGGTGAAGTGCCACACCTCGAAGAATACGCCGGTGGAGCACATGAAGGCCTTCTACCGCGACTTCGAACTGATGCGCCATGAGCGCTTCGACGGCATGATCATCACCGGTGCGCCGGTGGAGCATCTGGCCTACGAGGAGGTGAACTACTGGGAGGAGATTAGCGAGATATTCGAGTGGAGCCGCACACACGTCACCAGCACGATGTATATCTGCTGGGCAGCGCAGGCAGGCCTCTACTATCACTATGGCATACCGAAGTATCCCCTCGCCGAGAAGATGTTTGGCATCTTCCCCCAGCGCCCCCTGTGTCCGGGGCTGCCCATCTTCCGCGGCTTTGACGACGTCTTCTACATGCCCCACAGTCGCCACACCGAGTTGCGCCGTGAGGACATCCTGGCCAATCCCTCGCTGACGCTCATTGCCGAGAGTCCGCTCAGCGGTGTGAGCATGGTGATGGCCCGAGGCGGACGCGAGTTTTACATCACAGGCCACAGCGAGTATGCTCCCGGCACACTCGACACCGAGTACAAGCGCGACCTCTCGAAGGGGCTGCCCATCCACATGCCCTACAACTACTATGAGGACAACAACCCCTCGAAGCAGCCTCTGGTGACATGGCGCGCCCACGGCACCCTGCTCTTTACCAACTGGCTCAACTACTACGTATATCAGGAGACTCCCTACGACTTGAACGATATACGTTAACTATCGCAGTTGCTCAAGTTAAGGTCTTGAGGTCGCCTTGCTCTTGAGTTTTAACAACGGAACAAACAGGAATGAATTCTGTTCTTTCCGTTGTTAAGAATATAATCCTCACAACCTCACAACCTCATAACCTCATCAAATGAAGATTACCCTTCTTTCCCCTGCAAAGGACAAGCACACGGCTCTGGAGGCGATACGCCACGGAGCTGATGCTGTATATATAGGTGCCGAGCGTTTTGGTGCACGCGTGGCTGCGGGCAATGCCGTGGACGACATCGCCGAGGTATGCCAGAGCGCCCACGAGTATGGCGTGGAGGTGTATGTGACGCTCAACACCATCCTATACGACTCCGAGCTGGAGGAGGTGGAGCGCCTCGTGTGGCAACTCCATGAGGTGGGTGTGGATGCACTCATCGTGCAGGACATGGCCTTCCTCAAGATGCACCTGCCTCCCATACGTCTGCATGCCAGTACGCAGATGGACAATCGCACCCCCGACAAGGTGGCCTGGCTCCACCAGCTGGGCTTCGAGCAGGCCGTGCTGGCCCGCGAACTGACCCTCGATGAGATACGCGAGATACACCGCCGTGTGCCTGGCGTGCAGCTCGAGGCATTCGTTCATGGAAGCATCTGTGTGAGCTACAATGGCCAGTGCTATGCCTCGCAGCATTGCTTTGGGCGCAGTGCCAACCGTGGTGCGTGTGCACAGTTCTGTCGTCTGCCCTTCAATCTGGAGACGGCCGACGGACGTGTGCTCCAGGAGCAGCGCCATCTGCTCTCGCTCCACGACATGAATCGCAGTGAGCAACTCGAGGAGATGCTCGATGCGGGCGTGAGCTGTCTCAAGATAGAGGGCCGACTCAAAGATGTGGGCTATGTCAAGAATGTGACGGCCTACTACCGCCAGGCCCTCGATGCCATCATCCGCCGCCGTCCCGACGACTTCCAACGTGCGAGCTTCGGCCATGAGACCTTCCTGTTTGAACCTCAGCTGGAGCGTAGTTTCAACCGCGGCTTCACTGACTATTTCCTCCATGGCCGCAACAAGAACCTCATACAGCCCCTCACGCCCAAGAGCATGGGCCAGATGGTGGGCACGGTCAAGGAGGTGCGCCGCGACTCGTTTAATGTGGCCGGCGTATGCAGTTTTGCCAATGGCGACGGCCTCTGTTTTGTGGATGCCGATGGCCAGTTGCAGGGCTTCCGCGTCAACCGTGTGGAGGGCAACCGCCTCTATCCCCACGAGATGCCCCGCGGACTGCGACCCCGCATGCGTCTCTACCGCAATTTCGACCAGGCCTTTGAGCGCCTGCTGAGTCGCCCCACGGCAGAGCGCCGCATCCACGTGTGGTGGAGGATGCAGGAGGAGACCGACGGTCTGCTGCTCACACTGCGCACCGAGGATGGCAGAGAGGCATCACGTCTCTTCCCATTGCCCGCCGAGCAGGCACGCACTCCGCAGAGGGCCAACATCGAGCGCCAGCTCTCACGTCTGGGCGACACGCCCTATGCCTCTCAGGGTGTGGAGGTGGCGACACGCAGCGAGTGGTTTATCCCCTCGAGCACACTGGCCGAGTGGCGCCGCGAGGTAGTGGAACTCCTACCTGCCATTAAGCCCGAGCCAGTCAGCGTCGAGCCCGCCACCGACAAGGTAGCGCTGAAGGAGGCCTTTGCCGGCAAACTCACTGCCGACGGCACGCTCAACTATCAGGCCAACGTGAGCAATCATCTGGCCGAGGCTTTGTATCGTGAGATGGGCGCCCAGCGTGTGGACCCCGCCTATGAGGTGGCCCAGCCCGGGGAGGGTGTGCTGATGACCACGCGCTACTGTCTGCGCCACGAGTTGGGCATGTGTCTGAAGCAGTCCCATAACGGAGCCTCGGAGGCGGGGCGCGAGCGTGGCCCACAGCAGGGCAGTCACTCCGGTCCACTCTTCCTACGCCTGGCCGATGGTCGCCGCTTCGGCCTCAAGTTTGACTGCAAGCGCTGCCTGATGCATGTGCTATCGTGCCTGTGTGTGGTGCTGATGCTGACGAGTTGCTACTATCCCAATCAGCGCACGGATGCCTGGGATGTGCCTGAGGAGATGCAAGACTCGCTCGACTTTGTGGCCAAGCATCACTACTCGGAGGGCTACAACTTTGTGGTGTGGAGCGACTCCATCCGCCTCATGACGGAGATACCCCAACTGGCACAGGCTCTGGTGGACTCGCCCGACTATGTCACCGTCTGCGAGCACGACCCCCTGGTGGTGGCCGATGTGTATGTCGACACCACCGACGCTGTGGACTCGGTGTGGATCAAGGTGGCGCGCGACCAACTGACGCAGGGCTGGCTCCACGAGCGCGAACTGCTGCCCCAGGTGGTGCCCGACGACCCCATCTCCATTGCCATCATGCTCTTCAGCAACGGCCATTTGCAGTGGACGCTCGTGTTCATCTTTCTGGCCCTTGGTGTGTTCCTCTTGCGCCGCAGCCGTCAGTGTCCGCTGCGCATGGTGCACTATCGCGACATCAGCAGTCCGTACCCCACGCTCCTGTGTCTGCTCCTGAGCGGTGCGGCTGTGCTCTATGCCAGCATCCAGGAGTTTGCGCCCCAGCTCTGGGCTGACTACTACTACCACCCCACGCTCAATCCCTTTGCTCTGCAACCCGTGCTCGGTGCCTTTGTAGCCTCGGTGTGGATGCTGCTGATATTTGCGGTGGCAGTGGTCGACGATGTGACGCGCCAACTCCATGTCACCGATGCCGTCATCTATCTCTATTCGCTGCTTACGCTCATGGCTGTGGAGTATGTGGTGTTCTCCATCTCCACGCTCTACGTGGTGGGCTATGGTCTGTATGCCATCTATGTGGTGTGGGCCCTGTGGCATTACTTCCGCCACTTCCATGCCCGCTACCGCTGTGGCCATTGCGGCATCCCCGTCCACTCCCTCGGCCGCTGCCCCAAGTGTGGTGGCGAACTGGGTTAAGACTATTTGTTAAGGTATCATGCAAGGCGCTATTCGTAGCCGCGCATCAGATATTCTCCCCCTTGGGGAAGTTAGAGGGAGCTTTCCGTTTGTTCCGTTGTTCTCCAATCTCCCCCACAAATCCTAATTTATTGTACTCTCACCGATGGTTCGGTTATGCTCAATCAGAGGATTGGGCATTCCTCCCGGTAGGGATTGGGCATTCCTCCCGGTA
>CALZKW010000116.1 GCA_945788095.1 uncultured Prevotellaceae bacterium
ATTAAACTTATGTGGAGAGTGTTAGCACAACAAATTGGACACCCTACTTGCGAAAGTTGAATTATTAATTAAAGGTAATCCATGTTATTCATGCCCGTTTCTTGTCTAATAAGGTAGATTTATCTGTTTACACCATACTTGTGGGTGGTGGTGCAGGTGAAGCGTACGTGCTGGTCGGCCACAGCGGCGTGGAACTGTCCGCGCTCGAGCACCCATCGGCCGTCGCTGTTGACGTAGGCCAGGTCGTGGGCTGCGACGTTGAGGGTGACAGTCTTGGTCTCACCGGGCTGGAGCTCCACCTTGTCGAAGGCACGCAGACGCTTGACGTCGGGGGTGAGGGTGGCCACCATGTCGCTGATGAAGAGCAACACGGGCTCACTGCCTGCCACCTGGCCGGTGTTGGTGACGTCAACGGTGAAGGTGAGGGTGTCACCATTGACAAACTGGCTCTTGTCGACACGCAGGTTGGAGTACTTGTAGGTGGTGTAGCTGAGGCCTGCTCCGAAGGGGTAGAGCACATCCATCACGGCATCGTAGTTGTAGTTGCCGGCCATGGTGGCTACGTTCTCACAGGGTTTGTAGTCGTAGGTGGCAAACGAACCGGTGTACTTGGGATAGGTGAAGGGCAACTTGGCGCTGAAGTTGGCCTCGCCGCTGAGCAGGTTGGCCAGGGCGATGCCACCGTAGTTGCTGGGCAGGAGGGCATCGATGGTGGCCGAGCTGAGCGACTCGATGTCGGTGATGATGCGTGGACGGCCCTCGTTGAGCACGAGTACAAGGGGCTTATTGGTGCGTGCCAGGGCCTGCACGAGGCGACGCTGATTGCGGCTCAGCGTGAGGTCGTTCATGTTGCCGGGAGTCTCAGCATAACTGTTCTCGCCCACAAAGGCCACGATGACGTCCACGTCCTTGGCAGCCTGAACGGCGCTGCGGATGTCGGGCTCATTCTCCAGTTCGAAGTTGTCGTTGCCCTCCTTGTAGGTCACGCCCTCGCAGAGCACCACGTTGTCGGAGCCAAACTTGTCTGAGAGGGCCTGATAGAAGGTCTTGTACTTGCCGATAGCGGCACACACCTCGTTGCACTTGTCGCCCTGCCAGCTGTAGGTCCAGCCACCATTCTGGGCACGCATCGAGTTGGCGTTGGGGCCCGTCACGAGTATCTTCTGGCCCTTGCGGAGGGGCAGCACGCCATTGTTCTTGAGCAGCACGATGCCCTCCTCGGCCATGCGTGTGGCCTCCTGGGCAAAGGCATCCGAACCATAGTCGGGATACATCTTGGCCACCTTCTTGTATGGCATGTCCCAGGTCTTCTTGTCCATGAGTCCGATGCGGTACTTGAAGCGCAGGATGCGGCGCACAGCATCGTCGATGCGGCTCATGGGCACGAGGCCCTCATCGACAGCAGCCCTGAGGTTGTCGCAGAAGTCGGTGGAGTAGGGGTCCATGCTCATATCGATACCGGCATTGATGGCCATGGCGATGGCCTCCTTCTTGTTCTCCGCCACATAGTCGCGCTTATAGAGATTGTCGATGTCGGCCCAGTCGGTCACGATCATGCCGTCCCAGTTGAGGTCCTCCTTAAACCACTCTGTGAGGAGCTGGTGGTTGGCATGGAAGGGCACTCCGCAGTTGTTGCTACTATTGACCATAATGGTGAGCGCTCCGGCCTGAGCACAGCGACGGAAGGGCTCGAAGTACTTCTCGCGCAGTTCGCGGTCGGGGATATTGCTCGGTGTGCGGTCCTTGCCGCTGGTGGGCACGCCGTAGGCCATATAGTGCTTGAGGCAGGCCGCAGCGTGATACTTATCAATGTGGTTGGGGTCGTCGCCCTGGAAGCCCCTGACGGCCTGTACGGCCATCTCGGCATTGAGGTAGGTGTCCTCACCAAAGCTCTCCCACATGCGTGGCCAGAGGGGATTGCGGCCGAGGTCCATGACGGGGGCGTAGATCCAGGGGATGAGGCATGCACGCGACTCGTAGGCGCAGATTTCGGCCACGCGGTAGGGGATGCGGCGATTGAAGGAGGCAGCCTGATTGATCTCTTGGAGGAAGAGCGTACCGCCCCACGAATAGGTGGTGCCGTGCATTTGGTCGACGCCATAGACCTGGGGGATGCCGCTGCACTGCTCCATTGAGCGCTGGTTGAGAGTGCGTATGAGGTCGGCCCATAGTTCGGGCTTCTGGGCGATGCCCTTGGGCACATTGAGGATGCTGCCCACCTTGTATTGGTCGAACACGCGGGTGAGGGCAGCCTGGTCGAGCTGCATGTCGGGCTTGGCCATGTCGGTGATGACATCGATGGTGAGCTCACACATCTGACCTATCTTCTCGTCGAGGGAGAGGCGGCTGAGCGTGGCCTCTACCTGAGCCTCAATCTGAGGGTCGCGAGGTATGGCGGGTTTGACCTGAGCGGTGACATGGGCAGCTGCCGTGAGGGTGAGGGCAGCCAGGATGTTGCGTAATGCTGTCATAGTATGGAATGTGTTAGTGGTTTGTCATGGTGATTGTAAGGCAAAAATACGCAAACATTGGGGTAAAATGACAAGAAAGTGTAGGAGAGTAGCGCTTTTTGCAAAAAAAGTAGTACTTTTGGTGTATGGAACGTGTATTTACCGAAATAGCTAACCTGGGCACTGAGGAGTGCTTTCGCCTGGCCGAGAGGCGCAAGAATATCATACGCTACCCCCTGCACAAGCATAAAGAGTACGAACTGAACTTCATCGAGAACTGTCAGCGGGCCCGCCGCATCGTGGGCGACTCGATGGAGGAGGTGGGCTACACAGACCTGGCTCTTGTGGGTAGCGGACTGGAACATACCTGGGAGCAGTATCGCTGCAAGGCTACGGATATACACGAAATCACGATACACTTCTCGGGCGACTTGCTGAGCGAGACCTTCCTGGCCAAGGATCAGATGCGCTCGTTGCGCCAGCTCTTTATCAATGCCCGATTCGGCATTGCATTCTCGGAGGAGTCCATAGCGCGCCTTCGACCCAAGATACTGGGCGTGGCTAATGCCAGAGCAGGATTCTACCGCGTGCTGGCGCTGCTCGAGCTGCTCTATCTCATGAGCATCGAGGACTACCACCTGCTGGCCAGCAAGTCGTTTGCCAGAGCCTTTGATGCCCCCGATAGCAGGCGTGTGTGCAAGGTGCAGGCCTTCATAGACACGCATTACAGGGAGGAAATCAGACTGGCACAGTTGTCCGAACTGGTGGGTATGTCGCAGACGGCCTTCAGCAGATTCTTTCATCAGCATGCCAACCGAACCGTGTCGGACTATATCATCGACATTCGCCTGGGGCATGCAGCACGCCTCCTGGTGGACTCGAGCAGCACGGTAGCAGAGATATGCTACCAATGCGGCTTCAACAATCTAAGCAATTTTAATCGTATCTTCAAGAAGAAGAAGGGCTGCTCGCCCTCTGCCTTCCGCGAGGAATACAAGAGGAGTAAGGGAGTGGGGAACTGAGGCAAGGCGGAAAGCCTGGCTATCTCCCTTCTTTGAGGTGAGCGCTCTCCTCCCCGCGAGGTGAGCGCTCTCCTCTGCTCGACCATAGCTGGTCAGTCAGAGTATGGCAGGTGTGTGGAGTAACAACGGAACGAACGGAAAAACACGGGACTGCCCTTAAAGCCAATTGCCCAGGACGGGCAAATGTCTCTGTTGGCAGTCCTAATGCCGTTCATGTAATTCTTAGACCCGCTTCGCTCGCTAAGCTACCCCCGTCGGTCAGAGCACTGACCTCCCCAAAATGTAGCACGCTGTGACATTTAGTTACAGCTATGAATGCCTCATTTTGCCTTCGTCGCCGAGCGCTTGTCTGTTCTTGTTTCTATTTTATTTTCCGTTTATTCCGTTGTTCCAAAACCAGGGCCTCTGGACGTTCCGTGATTACCGGAATCTCCAGAGGCCCTCGTATCTTATTTCTTGATGGGCTTCACGCCCTCGTGGGTGGGGATGACGGGGCGTATGGTGCCGTCTGCATTAAACTCCATCTTGTCTATGCACACCTGGCGGTGGAAGCCTGGACCATTGGCCTTGGGATAGAGATAGTGCTTGTTGATGCGGTGGTACACCATGTACCACTCGTCCTTGCCGGGGAGCTGCAGCACGCTGTTGTGGGCAGGGCCGTAAATCTCCTTCTCGGCATCCTGGATGAGCACCACGGGCTGGTCGGCCACACGGATGTCACCCAGAGGCGAGTCGCTGGTGCCATAGGCCACGTGGTAGTTGGGACTGCCGGTGTCGTCGACACTCCACATGAAGTAGTACTTGCCCTGACGGTAGAACACGTAGGGCGCCTCACGATAGGCATAGTCCTTCAGGCTGCCGCCCTTGGGGGTCATCAGTCGGGTGGTGCCGGGTTTGAGCGATGTCATGTCGTCGTTGAGTTCGGCTCCTGCCATGTAGCCATTGCCCCAGTAGAGGTAGCTCTTGCCGCTGACGGGGTCGGTGAAGACGTCCACGTCGATCTGCTGACCGTGGCGCTGTCCCTCGGGGAGTTCGTACACGATGGGGTGGCCGAGGTCCACGAAGGGCCCTGTGGGATGGTCGGCTATGGCCACACCGATGCTCTTGCGATTGCGCTCTGTGTCGTGGCCGCTATAGTAGAAGTAGTACTTGTACGAACCGTCCTTCTGCTTTTTCTCCTCGATGCAGGGAGCCCAGGCATTGCCGCTGGCCCAGCTGACCTGCGAGGTGCCGAGGTCGAGCATGATGCCCTCGTGGTGCCAGTCGCGGAGGTTCTGGCTGCTGAATACGGTGAAGTAGTAGCCTCCCCATCCCGGTGCGCCGTCAGTGGTGCTGTAGATGTAGTACTTGCCGGTCTGCTGCGAGTAGAGCACCTCGGGGTCGGCATGAAACTCGGGCAGCACGGGGTTGCCCATCTGGCAGCACGCCTTGTGCTGCTTCTTGCATTTCTTTTCCTTAGCCATGCTGCTCGTAGCGCAGAGCAGGGCGGCCAAGACAATCACGATTTTCTTCATCTTGGGGTATTTGGTTAAGAATAGTAAGCATGAAGCACCAACAAAATCCATATTAGATTCTGCTGGTGCTTCATAGTTGTTGGTCTATTGTCGTTCATCCCCCCGGGGGGAGGTCAGGAGGGGACTTATCTTACTCAGCCAGCACATTGAATTCGGCTCCGCTGGCGAAGTCGGTGCCGTCGTGGCTGCTGGTGGCGGTGAAGCGCAGGTAGCGAGCCTTCTGGGGCTGCTTGAAGGTGACCTTCTTGAGGTTCATGTTATTCTCAAACTGACCCTCGGCCACGGTCTCGCTCCATGTCTTGCCGTCTATAGAGAGCTGCACCTTGTAGCCCTTGATATTGCCGTTGGGGCCGTCCTGGCGAGGCAGGTAGGTGAAGCCCTTGATGGTCTTGGTCTCGATGCAGTCGAAGTCTACCCAGTGGGGATACTTGGGCACGGTGATGCTATACATGGTGTGCCAGATGGTGTTGGGATTGCCGTCCACCAGATTCTTGGCCACCTCGCCGCCGGGGCCTTCCTCAGAGCTGACATAGCTTACCTCCACGGGTACGCTCTCAATCTTCTGGAAGGTGACGGTGGTCTTCACCTTGTCCTCGCCCTGATACCAGGCCGTGATGGTGCCACCCTGACGCATGTCGATGGTCTGACCGGTGTAGATGGCGGGCTTGGTGGTCTTCTTGCCCTGCTTCACGGTGTAGAGGATGGGGGTAGAAGGCTCGGTGAGCACCTGTGCCTTGTGGTCGCCCTCGATGGTGGCCTTGCCGGCCTTGTCGGCGATGATGGCGATGGGGCAACGTGTGGGGGTAGTCACGGCTGCATTGGCAGTGAGGTCGGTCGTGGCCGATACGGGACGGATGAGGAGGCTCATCTGGTGGAGTGCGCCCTTGGTGCAATCCTGCTCCAGGGGACCGCCCTGACCGCAACTGTTACCGCCCAGACCAGTCACCTTGACATCGAGGTGTACGTACGTGCCGTCGCTCTTGGGCAACTCATGGGGATGCTGTGCGAGAGTCATCTGCAGAGCGCTCCAAGGCAGAGCAGAGGTGCTCATGGTCTTGCCCTGAGAGATGAACTGCACACCCTGGCCGTTCTTCTTGGTCAGAGCGCACCAGCGTACGTCCTCGCGGTTGCCCATGCTCTGAGGTTTGGGGAAGTTGACAAACTGCTCCTCCACGGTGCTCTTGTACTCGCCCACGAACGAACCGGTCTTGCGGTCAGCATAGTTGTTCAAGGGGCCGCGGCCGTAGTAGGTGTACTGGTCGTAGTGCTTGGGCATCTTGAGGGCATAGCCGAGGCGGGGCAGGTTGAGACCTGCGTCGGAGCTCACGATGCTGCTGTTCATAGCAATGGTGCCGTCGGGGTATACGGTGTAGCTGACGGTCGAGGTGAAGTGGAAGTCGTCAGCATTCATCTCGCGGCCCTCGTCGATACGCTCCACGGGCTGGCCGGCCTTGCCTGGACGCCACACCACGCGGCCCTGACGGGGAGCCTGGCTCACCACATTGTAGATGATGCTCACGGAGCCATCCTCATTGTGGATGGTGGTGGGAGCTGCGGTGGCCTTGTGCTGCAGGTTGTAGAGGCCCTGCTGGAACCACTGATTCCAGGCCCAGTTGTCGTTGTCCACGGGGGCACGGAAGGCGTCGAGCTTCAGGCCGTTGCCGCTCTCGATGACGTAGTCGCCATTGTACATGAGGCAGTTGAGGCTACCGTTGCTGTCCTCGAACGAGGCCACGAAGTTGATGCCCTGCACCACGGTGGCGCTGCCCTCGCTGACTACCTTGATGATGTCGCGGCCATTGACTCTGAGGGGCTTCTTAGGACCCACGATGCCGAGGGCGAGCTGCTCGTCCATCTGCACGTAGCCCTTCTTGGCCCAAGGCATGTCGCTGGCGAGGCGGAACTCTACGTTGAGGAAGTATTCGCCGTCGGGCTTCAACTCAGAGAGCTGGAAGGGGAGGCGCATCACCTTCTCCTCGCGGGGGCCCTGGATGCTGCGGTCGGCGAGGAACTGGCCGTTCTTTACAGCCTTGCCGTCCTTGACGAGTGTCCACGAGATGTCGTAGTCCTGCAGGGTGGTGAAGTAGTTCTTGTTGAATACGCGGATGGCGTTGTTGTCGAAGTCGGCCTTCACGCCCACGTTCTGATATACCTTCTTCACCTCATAGTACTGAGGCTTGGGAGTGAAGTCGGGCAGGATGATACCGTTCATACAGAACATACCATCGTTGGGCCACTCGCCGTGGTCGCCGCCGTAGCCCATGTAGCGTGTGCCCTCCTTGGTGTAGGCCCAGATGGCCTGGTCCACCCAGTCCCAGATGGCACCGCCGCAGAAGAAGTTGGTCGACTCGATGGCATCCCAGTAGTCCTGCAGGTTGCCCAGCGAGTTGCCCATCGAGTGGGCATACTCAGAGATGTGGTAGGGATACTTGATGCCCTTGTCAGTGCCCTGTACGGCCCAGCGCACCCAGCCCACAGAGGGATACTGGTTGGAGCCCATGTCGACGATGTTGTTGTTGCGCTCATACTGCACGGGGCGTGCATCGTAGGCCTTGATGGCCTCGTAGGCAGCCTTGAAGTTGTCGCCGGGACCGGCCTCGTTGCCAAGACTCCAGATCACGATCGAGGGATGGTTGACGTGGGCCTTGACGAGCTCCATGTTGCGGGCAATGTGGGCATTGCGGAACTCAGGCACGTGGCTCAGCGAGGCGTCGCCGTAGTAGTACTGGTGGCTCTCGATGTTGGTCTCATCCTCGAGGTAGATGCCATACTTGTCGCAGAGGTAGTACATGTAGGGGTCGTTGCTGTAGTGCGACATGCGGATGTGGTTGATGTTGCCGCGCTTCATGAGCATCACCTCCTGCTCCATCTGCTCGCGGGTGATGGCGTGGCCGCGGTCGA
This sequence comes from uncultured Prevotellaceae bacterium, assembly GCA_945788095.1. Classification (GTDB taxonomy): domain Bacteria; phylum Bacteroidota; class Bacteroidia; order Bacteroidales; family Bacteroidaceae; genus Physcousia. The sequence continues at coordinate 7,888 of CALZKW010000116.1, forward strand.
GCGATGTCTCGTGGCGGTTGACACCCTTGAGCTTCACGGGCTTGTTGTTGACATAGAAGTAGCGACCTGCCTTGCCAAACTCATCCTCTGAGGCCTTGGTGTCGCGTATCTCCACGTGGCACACACCGAAGTAGGTCGACACGCAGTCCATGGTGCGGCCCTTCTTGTCGGTCAGTTCGGCCACCAGTACATAGCGGTGGGGGGCCTCAGCGCTCCAGAGCTTGGGCTCCTGGAGGTTGAGCATGGCTGATGCCTCGAGGGTCTGCACGCCGCTCAGGCTGTGGCTTGCTACGGCCTGGTCGGCTATCTCGTCGCTGTAGAGCTCCACGGGGAAGATCTTGTAGCGCACGTTGTAGGCCTTCTGCTTCTTCTTGCCCTCGTCGGCTATGTTGAGGTCGATCTTGAGGCTGGCCTCACCCTCCTTTACGCTGGTGGTGCGTACGGCCAGGTTTTCGATCTTCACCTCGGGGGTAGAGGTCAGATAGGTGCTGCGGATGATACCGGGGAGGCGGAACATATCTTGCGACTCGAGGAACGAACCGTCGCTGTGGCGGTACACCTCGACGGCCACGGTGTTGTCACCCTTGGCATTGAGGTAGGGGGTGATGTCGAAGGTGGCGGTGTTGCGGCTGTTCTTCGAGAAACCTACGTACTGGCCATTGATCCAGAGGTAGAAGAAGGAGTCTACACCGTCGAAGTTGATCTGCACCTTGCGGCCCTTCCAGTCGGCGGGCACGCTGAATGTGCGGCGGTATGAGCCCACCTCGTTGGGATACTTGTAGGTGGTGTAGCGCTTGTCCTTGGGCACACGCATCACGCCCTCCTTCCAGTCGCCCACCTTCACCTCGTGGTAGAACATCACGGGCTGGTTGACGTAGGCGGGCACGCCATATTTCATCTCGCCCTTCTTGCCCAGACCCTGCACGTTCCAGCAGCCGGGCACCTCGATGTCGTCCCAGCTGTCCACGCTGTAGTCGGTCTTGAAGAAGTCGGCGGGACGGTCCTCGGGGCGTGCCACCCAGTGGAATTTCCATGTGCCGTCGAGCGACTTGTGGTACTCACTCTTCTCGGGCAGTACGCCGAGTGCTGACTTCTCGCTTTGGAAGTGGAACATGTAGGCCGTGGGCTGCAGTTTGTTGAGCGAGAGTCGCTCGGGCGACTGCCACTCCTGGCCGCTGGGTGCTTCCACCTTGCCATACTCGAAGCCTGTCAGAGGCTTGTTGTCGGCCGATGCCGTAAGCGCCATGCTCAGTAAGAGAGCAGGAAGTGTGTGCTTAATCATAACGATTTAGTTTAATGAATGTTTGTTTGGTTTATAATTTGCGTCAAATATACGACTATTATTTAATATATATGGTACAAATGTGGAAATATCTTTTCCACGTCCCCCATTATTATATACTCCCGGGGCGCGCAAATGTTAAGTGCTACCCCCGAAATATATGCCCAGTCCCCCCCGCCCCCGCAATGTTTTAATTTTGGTAAGTGCTGCCTGAAACCAGCATGGATTCAGACAGCAAAAAGGAAGAAAACGTATAGAGTATAGCAGACCATAAGTTGACATAAGCAATGCAAATTTCGTTGTCGATACAA
>CALZKW010000117.1 GCA_945788095.1 uncultured Prevotellaceae bacterium
AGGACTGTAAGTTTGGGTATGGTGTATGGAGTATGGATAGGAGGGGCTCGCGACCCAACATTTGTTTCCTCGGGGAGAAAAAATTGCAACCTCCTCGTGGTCGCAAAATTTATGTCAGGATGCATGATGTGCACACAGGCGTTACTATAAATAGTAATTGGCGCTGAAACTGAAAGAATCTTCCAGTTCTTTCAGTTTTCAGAGGTGGTGTATGCAGGGTATAATCCTCAATGAAATCCCTTATAAAGAATCGGTAGAATTACAACATCCGGGACAAGCACCTTACGCCATTCGGGACAACTATTGACTTTCGACCCAAAATGTCGTAACTTTGCACCGTCAAATCGATACGAGCGAGTAAGCGTAACTCGCAGACCGGTATGCGGTTAAAATGCTTACTGATAGGCCCAGAAGGTCATCGTTATCGTTGACAAAGTCATGTATCTAAATTCTTTCTACGACTATGGCAATCAAAATCAAAGCACAGGAGCGCAACGTGTCGTTCCAGGAGGGCGTCAAGAAGTACGCTTATGTACTGCAGGCTGACCTCTACAACAAACTCTCTCAGGCGAAGGTGATTCAGGAGGCAGCTCTCCGTTCAGGCATCTCGAAGGGCGCGATTAACGCAGCTTGGGACGCCATCGGTGAGGTCATCAAGGCATGGGCAACCGAAGGTCACTCAGTGGCTGTTCCCGGACTCGGCTCAATGCGCTTCGGCATCCCCTTGCAGGGTCTTGATTTCCCCAGACAGTAATATAAAACTGTCATCGTGTTTTGCGATGGTGGTTCTTGGGTAACAACCTCCAGCCTAACAACCTGAAACCTACAACCTAAAATCTCAAAACCTCAAAATAGTACCATAATATGGCGCTAATGTGATATGTGGGATACAGAAGATAATCGTACCTTTGCCCCCGAAACCAATACTGACTAATTTAAAGCTTGCAAGTCGGCTGGGAGGGCAATAGGGCCACTCCCGGCTGATTGCAAATTATGGTATGTAACCAAACACGTGGAATCATGAAAAGACTATTTTCTCTCGCCCTGTTCGGCATGCTCACGCTGGCAGAGGCAAATGCACAGATGGGCAATGTGCCCATGGAAGAGGGACGCTACGAGAGCAACTGGAAGTCGCTCAGCGAGTGGGAGTGCCCCGAGTGGTACAAAGACGCCAAGTTTGGACTTTGGGCACACTGGGGACCACAGTGTCAGGCCGAGAGCGGCGACTGGTATGCACGATTTATGTACTACTCCGACAGCCCCTACGACCAGCACCGAGGCATACACTACAATCCCGCAGAATATGGACTCAAGGAGTTCTGCCGCGACTTTGTGGCCAAGAAGTGGAACCCCGAGGCCATCATGAAGCGCTATGCCGATGTGGGATGCAAATTCTTCATGGCCCTGGGCAACCACCACGACAACTTCGACCTCTGGGACAGTCCCTACCAGGAGTGGAACTCGGTGAATATGGGTCCCAAGCGCGACGTGGTGGGCGAGTGGGAAAAGGCAGCCCGCAGCAACAACCTCCGCTTTGGCGTCAGCATACATGCATCGCATGCATGGACATGGCTCGAGCCCTCGCAGAAGTATGACGGCAATCTGACCAAGGCCGACGGACAGGGCAAGTGGTGGGAAGGCTACGACCCACAGGAACTCTATGCACAGCAGCATCCTCACTCCACAGGATGGGAGCAGAGCGGCACCATACACAGCCAGTGGGCCTGGGGCAACGGAGCCAGCCTGCCCAGCGAGGCCTACAAGACCAAACTGCAGAACAGATGCCGACAGGTGGTCAACGACTACAATCCCGACATCGTTTACTTCGACGACACCGTGCTCCCATTTTGGGGATGCGACGAGCAGTGGGGACTCGACTTCCTGGCCCACTACTACAACCATGCTGCCAACCTCAACGGTGGCAAGGCCGATGTGGTGGTGACCGGCAAGATACTGCCCGAAGAGCAGAAGAAGGCCCTCATGTGGGACGTGGAGCGAGGCATACCCGATAGACCACAGAAGGACTATTGGCAGACCTGCACATGCATCGGACAGTGGCATTATCAGAAGAATCTGGGCGGCTACAAGAGTGCGGCCACAGTGGTGAGAATGCTCGTGGATGTGGTGAGTAAAAATGGCAACCTGCTCCTCTCCATACCCCTCAATGCCGATGGCGAGTATGATGCACGCGAGGCCGTGGTGCTCGATGGCATAGAGGCATGGATGAAGATCAACGGCGAGAGTGTCTACGGCACACGCTACTGGCCCGAGTGCTTCGGCGAGGGTCCCCTGGCAGAGGCCACCAACGGCATGACGGCACAGGGATTCAACGAGGGACAGAACTACACCTCGGCCGATGTGCGCTACGTCACCAAGGGCGACACCATCTATGCCACCATCATGGCATGGCCCCAGGCTGGCGACTACACACTCAAGGCCTTCTCACCCCTGGCCTCAAGTTATCGTGGCAAGGTCAAGAGCGTGACGCTGCTCGGATATGGCGAGGTGGAATTCCGTCACGGAGCAGAGGGACTCGTGGTCAATATCCCCTCACAACACCCCAACGAGATAGCTCCCGCACTGCGCATCACCTTTGACGACACAGAGGCAGATTTTACAAAGTAATTCAAATTCCTTTTTGCCTCGTGGTCATGTCGCCTCCCCTGAGGTCAGAATTCTGTAATCCACCACCTTGGGATATTTCTTGCCGTCTTTGCTGCGTTGCAGGAAGGCGATAATCTCTATCCGTGTGTCGCGGGTGGGGAGCGATAGTCCCTTCTGGCGGGCCAGGGTGCCTCGCAGATAACCGCTGGTGGCTGGGGGGAGGGTGGTGCCCGCCTCGGTGATGCCCCTCACTTGGCCGTCTGACTCGGGCAGGAGTTGCCAGGTGGCATAGTCCTTGTCTGGGTCTACATGGGTGATGACGGCAGGGCGGTAACCGAAGGTGCCGGGCCCATCAGCAAGCACCTCGAGGATGACAGCCGTCTTGAAGTTGCCCTCGCGGGGAATGATGGGCAGGAAGCGTACATACTGTCCCTCGAGGTAGGGTGGCTTGGAGGATATGTAGGGGGCCACGAGGTGGCGCGAGAGGTTGTCGAACACGTGGATGTGGCGGTGCCCCGCATCGATACGGTCAACGTAACCTATGGCTGTGGTGAAGAGTTGTGCAGCAGAGCTCTGGCTTGGGTAGGCTGCCTCGATGCGCAACTTGCCTTGTTCGGACTTGCGCAACAGGGTGTCGAAGAACTTGCCCACGATCAGTTCGTAGCGCATCTTTACATAGGTGGTGAGGGTGTGCACCTCAGTCACTATCTCTTCCCCCTCGGGCGAGATGAGGGCCACGAAGGTCATCTTGCGCCCCCGCACCTCAGCCTCAAAGAGGCGTGTGGCCAGCAGGGGGGTGACGAGCCCCGAGGTGGTGGTGTGGAAGCCCTTCAGAGTCAGTATGGGCATGATGACGGCCTCCTCGGTCTCTGTCAGGTGCAGGGTGGGGTGGAAGAGCAGACTGTAGGCATAGGCCCTGGCCATGTGCTCGGCCAGTGAGGGGAAGCGAGTGCCGTCTTTGGTGCGGCGTGTCTCAGAGTCCTCGGGGCGCAGGTTCTCGAATCCCCACATCGTGAGGAAGGGCACGAAACGAAAATCGGGATATACCATAGCCATCCTGACCCCACACGAAAGTATAGCAGAGTGGAGTCGGGAGGGAGTAGGGTGGCAGATACGGAAGTACTCGGTAAGCAGTCCTCGCGCCTCTGTCGACGTAAGCAAGCGTGTGGTGGGTTTCTTGCCCAGCACGGGCATGTGTTCGTTGAGTTCACGCACGATATCCCATGCGCGGTCTTCTGGTGTGGTGTGTTTCATAGTATTTTCTTTTCGCTTCAGCGCAGCGGGGCGCTGACCTATTCTACTTCAATTTCGCCCTTGCTGGGCAGGCGTTTCCATCCATCGCCGTAGGTGTCGTAGGCATCGGTCACTACCACAAAGGCATTGGGGTCGGCCTCCTTGATGGTATGCTTGACGCGGGTCACCTCGCGCTGGGTCACCACAAGAAAGAGCATCTCCTTGTCCTCTCTGGTGTAGAGGCCGCTGCTCTTGATGACCGTAGCGGTGCGGTCCATATCGTTGAGGATATATTGGCGGAATGAGGTCAGTTCCTTGTCGGAGATGACAAAGATGAGTTTGTCATCCTTGGCGCCGCTCACCACATAGCCGATGACGCGGGCAATGACATAGATGCTGATGAGCGAATAGAGCGAGAGACACCAACTCTCGGCCGAGGTTCCCTCGCCTGTGCCCAGTCCAAAACCGATGACGAGCAGACCGAAGGTGACCACAATGCCGTCGACGAGGAGGATGGCTTTCGAAAAGCGAATGCCCAGGTACTTCTGTATGATCATGCCCACGATGTCCGACCCTCCTGTGGTGGCTTGGCATTTCACCACGATGCCCGAACCCACGCCGATGAGTATGGCGCCCACGATGGAGGTGAGCATGAGATGCTGGCTCAGGTCGAAGCGCCCTCCGAGCAGCAGTTGTGGGTCGAGACTCTCGAGGGCCTCGGGGGTGGGGTAGACGAGTGCCGATATGCCGTTCATGATGGCCGGCGTGATTAAGGCTGCCACGATGGTGCGCAGTCCGAGGCGGGTGCCCAGCAGCACCACAGAGAGGATGAGTAGGGGGATGTCAAACATGTATCCGAACGTACCGACCTGTACTGAAGGGAACAGGTTGTGTAGCACAATGCTGGCACCGTAGACGCCTCCGGGCACAATGTTGTAGGGGTTGATGAAGAATACGAATCCCGCAGCCAGGATGGTGCATCCCGCCAGGATGCCCATCCATGAGAGGATATCCTCGCGGAGATTCTTGGTAAAGTTTGTATTCATAACTTGTGTCGTTTGAACTTGTTTTGCAAAAGTAAAGAAAAAGTGTATTGCATCCAAATTATCTTTCTGTTTCTTGCTTGGGCTGTATTACCCGTTCCATTATTATCGTGATTGTTTTGTTCCCTTGTGTGACGTTTTGTAAAGCAAACACCCGCAATATAAAGATGTGGAATGCTATTCTTGCTTTACAAATAGTCGTGAATGGAGAAAAATATAGCAGTTTTTTATCCGAAATTTTGCTTTCTGTCATAATCTCTATATCTTTGCGCTACCCTTAAATCATTCATCACAACCCCTACTACCTAAAACCTAAAAACCTAAAACCTAAAAACAAATAATACTATGCTGAACATTGATCAAGTGATGAACTCTCTGGAGGCAAAGCATCCCGGTGAGTCGGAGTATCTGCAGGCTGTGCGCGAAGTGCTTATCAGTATCAAGGATGTATACGACAAGCACCCTGAATTCGAACAGAAGGCTCTCATCGAGCGCCTCGTGGAGCCTGAGCGCATCATTACCTTCCGTGTGCCCTGGGTAGACGACAAGGGCAAAGTGCAGGTCAACTTGGGCTACCGCGTGCAGTACAACAGTGCTATTGGTCCCTACAAGGGCGGACTCCGATTCCATGCCTCTGTCAACCTCTCCATCCTCAAGTTCCTCGGTTTCGAACAGACCTTCAAGAATGCCCTCACCACACTGCCTATGGGTGGCGGCAAGGGTGGTAGCGACTTTAGCCCTCGCGGCAAGAGTGATGGTGAAATCATGCGTTTCTGCCAGGCCTTCATGAGCGAGCTCTATCGCTACATCGGTCCTGAGATTGACGTACCCGCCGGTGACATCGGCGTGGGTGCTCGCGAGATAGGCTATCTCTTCGGTCAGTACAAGAAACTCACACGCGACTTCTCTGGCGTCCTCACAGGCAAGAACCTCGAGTTCGGTGGTTCTCTGGTGCGCCCCGAGGCCACAGGCTTTGGTGGTCTCTATTTCGTCAATGAGATGCTCCAGACTGCGGGTCATGACATCAAGGGCAAGACCGTGGCCATCAGCGGCTTTGGCAATGTAGCTTGGGGTGCAGCCACCAAGGCAACCCAACTCGGTGCCAAGGTGGTGACCATCAGTGGTCCTGACGGCTACGTCTACGACCCCGAAGGCATCAGCGGCGAGAAGATCGACTATATGCTCGAACTCCGTGCCAGCGGCAACGATATTGTGGCTCCCTATGCCGACGAATTCCCCGGTGCTACCTTCTATGCAGGCAAGAAGCCTTGGGAACAGAAAGTCGACATCGCTCTGCCTTGTGCCACTCAGAACGAACTCAACGGCGACGATGCCCGTCAGCTCGTGGAGAATGGTGTGCTCTGCGTAGGTGAGATTTCTAACATGGGATGCACCCCTGAAGCCATCGACCTCTTCATCGAGAAGAAGCTCCTCTATGCTCCCGGCAAGGCTGTCAATGCTGGCGGTGTAGCCACCAGTGGCCTGGAGATGAGTCAGAACGCCATGCATCTCAGTTGGACAGCCGAGGATGTTGACGCTCGTCTCCATCAGATTATGCACGGCATCCACAAGCAGTGCGTCGAGTACGGCCGCAGCGAGGATGGCTATATCAACTATGTTAAGGGTGCCAACGTGGCCGGCTTTATGAAGGTTGCTAAAGCTATGATGGCCCAGGGCATTGTATAATGCCCGTCATCAAAGGTTCTCCCTATGATGGCCCGGGGCATTGTATAATGCTCGTCATCAAAGGTTCTCCCTATGATGGCCCAGGGCCATAGAATAAGGTTGCCCCTTCTATCCCCTCATAGGGTAATGAAAACACAGAGCTCTCTTGGTTCGCCAAGGGAGCTTTTGTGTCCTCTCAATATTATGCATCGTCTCGTCTATACCAAGCCTCAGGGGGGCGTGTAGGCCCTTTTTGTATTCTGTAGATTGTGCGTAAACAAAAGAATGACTAAATTTGCAGTATGAAAAGGTGTACGAAATATTTTGCTCTCATCACGGCACTTCTCATGGGGACTTCTTGGGGCACTCTCCATGCCCAGTCTCTGCCTGAGCGGCGTCAGAGGGCCGTATTGGGTAGGTCGTTTTATGTCTTCCCGAGCCGCTACGACTACCAGTCCTTGACGGATAGCATCACACAGGGCGCCACGACAGACTATGAGCGTGGGCGTCGCATCTACGATTGGTTGGTTGGGCGCATTCGCTACGACGACTCCGGTCTGGTGCGCACCGCCGACGAGGCCTGGTTGCAGCGCAAGGCTGTGTGCCAGGGTTATTGCGAACTCTTTTATCGCATGGCTTCCACTCAGGATATGAATGTAGACATCATCTACGGACGGGGCCGTTCGCCACGCGGACTCATGGAGCGCGAACATTGCTGGTTGGGGCTCCAGACTGAGCGTGGTTACATACTGTTAGACCCCACCTGGGAGGCCAGCATGCCCACCCACGATGACTGTCTGTGGTATGATGTATCGCCCTCATGGTTCGTTTTCACTCACATGCCTCACAAGAAGCGTCACCAGCATCTCATCCAGCCCATCACACACCATGAGTTCTTGCGTCTCCCCTTCGCCACGCAGCGTATGCAGCAGATAGGGTGGGGTGGCGATGAGGCTCTTCGCTATGCCCTCACTGATACCATCATTTTCCCACGTCTGCGTCCCACAGAGGCGGTGCAGTATGTAGAGGTGCCTCGTTATGGCTTGCTTCAGGTGGGCCGCACCTATACATTTTCTATTCGTAAGGCGACTCCTTGTCGCATCTATTTGCAGCAGGGCGCTCTGATTGTCTCTGAGCGCAAGTGGCAGGTCTCGCCTGATGGGCTACAATTGTCCTTTGCCCCCACAGCTCCTGGTCCTCTTCATCTTGTGGTGGAGCAGGGGGGCATCTCTCGTGTCGTGGTGGAGTGGACCGTCACCCGATAATCCTCATTTCTTCATCGCTCAGTGGTGTCCCCTTCAGGGTGTTGAGATTGTTAGCCAACTGCTCCACACTGCTGGCACCTACTATCACACTCGTGGTGGCCTGCTGTTGCAACACCCATCTCAGGGCCATGTTGGCCAGTGTTTCGCCTCGCTCTTGAGCCAGGCCGTTGAGCTTCTTTAGGCGCTCCATGAGCACAGGTGTGAGAGCCTCAGGCTTCAGGAATCGCCCCTCGGTCATGCGCGACCCCTCTGGTATGCCGTTGAGGTATCGGTCAGTCAGTAGTCCCTGGGCCAGGGGTGAGAAGGCGATAAATCCCTTTTTCTCCTTGTCCAGCAGGTCGAGTATGCCCTTCTCGAGTGGTTGTCTGTCGAGGATGTTGAGTTTGTGCTGACAGATGAGCATCGGTGTATGGTGGGCTTCCAGGTAACTAATAGCGTATTTGAGTGCCTCCAGAGGCCAGCGGCTGATGCCTATGTAGAGCGCCTTGCCTTGTCGCACGATGTCCACGAGGGCTTGCAGAGTCTCATCGAGAGGCGTGTCAGGGTCGTAGCGATGACAGTAGAAGAGATCTACATAGTCCAGCCCCATGCGCCCCAGGCTTTGGTCAAGGCTGGCCATTAGGTGTTTTCTGCTGGCCCACGATCCATAGGGGCCCTCCCACATATCGTAGGCGGCCTTGGTGGCAATGAAGAGCTCGTCGCGATGTCCTCCAAGGTCTTCTCTGAGCATGCGTCCCAGTCTGCGCTCCGCCTCTCCTGGGTCTGGTCCGTAGTTGTTAGCCAAGTCAAAATGCACCACGCCCTGGCTGAAGGCGTAGAGCGCTATTTCTCGCGACAGTTCATAGGGCTTGTTCTGGCCGAAGTTGTGCCAGAACCCCAGTGATATCTTAGGCAGCAGCACGCCGCTATGTCCGCATCGTTGGTATTCCATGTTTTTGTTGTTTAATGGTGGGTGTGTGGTTAGAATAGCATTTTCTCCCTACAAAGGTGCGATTATTTGCCCAATCCACCAAATAAAAACAAGGAGAGATGCATAAGACAATTGCACCTCCTTTCTCCTGTCAATATATTTGTCGTATGTCTTTCTTACGGAGATCCTTTGGATTGCCTTCGGATTGCAATGCATGCTATTAGTATGTCTTTTGCAAAGATTTGCGGCGCCTTGCAAGCAAAGAAAGGGCGCAGTGAAATCTGGCAGAATGGTGAAGTTTGGCGGGTTGGGGTGTGTAAGATGTTTGCGTTATCCTCTGCAGTAGCACGAACGGCTTGCCTGCAGAAGAACCATTCGCATTTCACTCTGAAAGGAAAATACCCAGTTTGTCAAAGAGAGTGCTATCCTCAAAGTGAGGATAGTACTATGGTCGGTAGGAGTATACTATTATGGTCGATTAGGTCATACTATCATAGTCATTTTTACATATGGGTCTCAGCGTCACAGAATATGGGTCTTGGTACTATCAGGATATGGGTCTTGTCGTGATGAGATATGGGTCTTGTCGCGATGAGATATGGGTCTTTTTTGATTTGCCCATACCACCTTTGTAAATTGTGGTTTATCTTTCAGAGTGAAAAGTGAAAAACGAAAAGTGAAAAGTTCTTCTGCAGG